>JAGRNP010000030.1 GCA_020440705.1 bacterium
GCTCGCACCCGGGTCGGGCCGCCGCCCCGGCCAGGACCGCGACGAAGTCGCGCCACCGGTCGGGGTCGACACCGGCAGGCGCCGGGGCGGCGGCGAGATCGGCGGCGGCGCGGCGCCCCCGCCAGGCGAGAAGGGGACGGCCCAGGTCCGCCGGCACGGCGTACACCACGGGCCCGACCCGCACGAGCCAGGGACCGGTGGGGTGAGCGACCACGTCCAGCCCGGAACACATCCGCTCAGCCCCCCAGTCTGGCCATGCCGAGCAGGCACAGGCGCAGGCCGTGAAAACGGACCCAGGCCGAGCCGTGCACCGCGACGACCTCGCTCAGGGTGGGCGCGCCGGACCGCAGCAGGTCCAGATCGCCGTCGCCGAGGCCGGCTGCGGGGTAGAAGCGATCGTCGGTGAGATCGGCCAGCACGTCGCCGGGCCACACCTCGACATCCTTCTCGAGCCGCAGGCGCACCGTGTCGGGCGAGCGGTCGAGGCAGGCGTCGAAGGCCTTGCGGAAGTCGTCGCGCAGCCCCCGCGGCACCTGGGCCTGCTGCAGCCCGGAGGAGGCGAAGCAGGCGCTGGCGTCGCGCAGCAGGGCCCAGTGGTGCCACTGCTCCGGCCGGCGCAGCACGGCGCTGAACACCCAGTCGAAGAGGGTGCGCGTCAGCCCGTCCGGATCGGCGTCGCGCCCGGGGAGCAGCGTGCTCTCGCGCTCCCAGACCACCTGCCCGCCATTCCAGTGCAGGCCGACCGGATGCACCGGCGCCTGCAGCCGCACCGCCAGCCGGGCGAGACCCGTGCGCAACCGGATCTCGCGCCCGGGCAGGTGGTACGCCAGCCCCCGCTCCCGCGTGCGCGCCATGCCGCGCTCGCCGTTGTTGCCGTCGAGGTAGACGAGCACGGGCCGTTCGTCGCGCAGGGCGCGCATGATGCGCGCCGCCGCCCCACGCGGCCCCACGCTCACGAAGTCGAGCCGGCCACGATGGTTCAGGTGGCGCGACATGCGCCGGGCCACCGCCGCGAACTCGGCCTCGGCGCCGGCGTTGACCAGCACCACCGGATCGTGCCCCGCGGCGAGCCACGGCTCGGCCAGCAGCTGGTACGGCCCGAGGTGCAGGGAGACGACGATGCCCCGCGCCAGGTCGGGGTTCGTCGCGAGAAAGCTGCGGCCCGGGGCCAGGATGACCTGGTCCCCGGCCCACAGTCCGGCGAGAGCCTCCCGCTCTCTCGCCAGCCCCTGCCGCCGCGCCGCGAGGATGCGCAGCAGGTCGTCCCGTTCCGCGGCGGGGTACAGCGCCCGCATGTTCCACAGGTCCCACACGGTGGCCGCTTCGCGCAGCTCCCGCACGGGCACGCGGCGGGGCGGGGTCGGCCGCCCGTCGGGCTCGGAACTCCGCGGAGTCCCGGGCCGCGAGAGGCGGCCGGATGCCGCGGGCCGGATCATCCGAGCCGGCCGCCGCTCGTGGTGCCCGTCGTGCCCATGCCGTCGGTGGCCGGGTCGGACACGTCGATGTCGTCCCACCCGTCGGGCCGGGGCTCGGGCGAGCGGCAGATGCAGTAGGCCGGATCGTCGGCCCGGGTCTGCTGCAGCGCCTCGCTCACGAGCAGGGGGCTGAATTCCATGCGCTCCTCCAGTTCGACGATGTCCAACCGCTGCAGACTGGCGTCCAGCGTGATGTGCTCGAAGATCTCCCGGGTGATCCGCTTCATCCAACCCTCCCTGGTTCATTTCGATGGCGCGTCGGGATGGGGAGGGGACAGCAAGGGCGGGGCCCGATCGTCGCGCGGGTGCGAACGGGCGGGCAACCGGGCTAAACGCCGCAGGGAAAGCGGGCACCCGCGGAGGCGAGAGGGCAAGGAGCGTCAATCCGGGTTCACCGGCGCACGGGAAACGTCAACCGGAAGAGACAGGACAGGACGGGCTCAACGCGACGGCCGTGACCCGTCCTGCGGCGGCGGCGGCGGTCGACGCCCGCCGTCCGGACCGTGGTCCGGCCCGTGATGACCGGGACCGCCATTCCGCGGGCCACCCGGTTCGCGGTCGAGCTGGTCGAACACCTCGCGCTGTTCCGGGGTCAGGATCGCGCGGATGTCCGTCCGCATGGAGTCGGTGAGGGCGCGCAGTTCAGGCAGGTAGGTCTCCAGGACCTCATCGATCCGGGCCTTGCGGGCGGCGATGACGGCGTCGATGCGGCGGGACTGCTCGTCCGTCAGGTCGAGGCGGTCCTGGAAATGCGGAGGAAGGCCCCGAAACCCCTTCGGCGGCGGGCCGGGCCGCTGGCCGTGCTGCAGCCGCCCACCGGTGAACCCGAGGAACAGGCCGAGGGCGAACACGACCGCCAGCAGCAGCGCCGCCTGCAGACGCACCCGTCCGAGGGACTCGAAGTCGCGTTTCATTCGGCCCCCTCCCACAGCAGCAGCAGCTCACCGGGCGACGGATTGCGCTCGGCATACGTCCAGGGCACCCAACCGCGGGGAACTCCGGCCACCTCGTCCAGGGTGGTCTCGGTCCGAACCGGAGACGACCACGCCAACAGGACGACGGCCGCGATCGCCGCCGCCAAACCGGCCCCGGCCAGCAGGGGACGCCGCCACGACATGATCAGTCCCCACGGGGAAGCCTGCTGGCGCCGGCGGGCGAGTTCCGGAGCCGCGGCCACCATGACACGGCGCACAAAGGATTCCCGTCGCGCCGGGTCGCTGCCCAGGCCGATCGACGCCAGGTCGATGGGCTCCGCGTGATCGTCACGATCGGTCGCCATCACCGAACTCCTCTTCAGCAGCTTGGGCGAGCCATTTCCGCAGTCGTCGCCGGGCCTGGAACAGGTGCTGGCGCGACATCACTTCGGAGATCCCGAGCAGATCGCCGATGGCGCGGTGGGACCAGCCCTCCAGGTCGTACAGAAGCACCACCTGGCGCGGGACCTCGTCCAGACGAGCCAGGGCGCCTTCGAGCCGGCTCCGCAGGTCCCGCTGCGCCAATTCGCCCCAGGGCCCGGGTTGGGCACGATCAGCCACCCGGACGTCGTGGTCCGGCGGCAGGGGGTCCGCTTCACGCCGCCGCCGGAACTCCAGGCGGTTGCGCGCCGTGTTCCGGACGACCTGAAGCAGCCAGGCCGCGAACCGTGCGGGCTCCCGCAGCGAGTCGAGACGCTCCAGCGCCCGCAACCAGGCGTCCTGACACACGTCCTCCGCCTCGGCCGCCGTCCCGACCACGGCCAGGGCCACGGCGTAGGCCGCGCCGGCATGGCGCCGGATCAACTCCTCGAAGGCCCGGGCGTCACCCGCCCGGACGCGATCGACGAGGGCCGCATCGTCCGGACCCGACTCCGGTCCCCGGCCGCGCCCGGCCTGCTCATCCATGGTCACGCCGCAGCACCGCCCGTATCGGGCGGGGTCGCCTGCCTTGGCCGCTGGCACCGGGTCCGCATCGTCGCCCCTCCGTCCTCGTGCTCGAGGCCGCGATCATACGGAACGGGCCGTGCGGTGTCCAATGGGCAAACCCCGATCCGGCCGGCGGGGAAACGATCCCGCCCTTCTGACAGCCGGGGCCCCCGGTTCGTTAGCCCCCTCGAGCCGCATCAGGGCGTTTTTTTGCGGAAAATTCACGAAACGGCCTAACGACGACGCCCCTGGTGCTGTCATGACGGCATCGCCACCCCACCGGCGGTCGCACGGGATGACGTCCGCCCCCAACCGGGAGAACCGACATGAAACATCCGCTCCTGATCCTCCTCGCCCTGCTCGGACTGGCCACCGGCGTCCGGGGCCAGGACTGCGATCTCACCATCCACCTCTCGACCGGAGAGACCGTCACCATTCCGCACGCGGAGATCCGCCGCATGGTGTTCGTCCTCGGGCCATCGTCGGTGAGCGACGATGGGGATCAGGGCGGAGTCCCGGGTTCCTTCCGACTCCTGCCCAACTACCCGAACCCGTTCAACCCCTCGACCACGATCCGGTACGAGCTCCCCGGGGCGACAACGGTCCGGGTCCGCGTCTACGACCTCCACGGCGCCCTGGTCCGGGATCTCTTCGACGGGAAACAGGAGGCGGGGCTGCAGCGCGTCGTCTGGGACGGCCTCGACGAACAGGGCGTGGCCGTCGCGTCCGGCGTCTACCTCTGTGCCGTGCGTGGCGCGGAGACGACCCTTTCCCGTCAGCTCGTCCTGATCAAGTAGCCGGGAGGCCACCATGAAGAACACCATCCTGCTGACTCTCGCGCTCGCCTTCGTGGCGACATCGACGGCTGCCCAAGATCTCGAGATCGTCGACCGGACAGGGGAAGTGCGCGCGTTCGCTCTGGCCGGGATCGACAGCATCACGTTCGGAAGCCAGGCCATTCCGGACATCGTCTTCCCGGCAGCCACGGGTGACATACTCAACATCCACACGACCACCGGCGCCGTGCGCTTCGCCGTGCCCCGGCTGACGGGACTGAGCATCGTCGACACCTCCCAGCTCGTGCTGGATTTCGGTGACGGCTCGTCCAGCGCATTCGACCTCGCCGACGTCGACAGCCTCTCCTTCGCCGACAGCTCGGATACGCCGGTGTCGGTGACCTGGTCCGGCACGACGGTCGCGGTCGACAACCCCCTCGCCGACGTGGGCATCGCCGTCGACGTGTCCGGCGCCGATGTAACGGTCAACGCGACGGGGGGCCTGGGCGGGGTCCGCTATCATCTCGGGGGCGCCACGGCGGACGGCATGTTCAAGGTCTACGGCGACGGCGACTTCACGCTGCGGCTGGACGGCGTCCAGATCACCAACCTCGACGGGCCGGCCATCAACATCCAGGCCGACGAGACGATCGGGGTCGAACTCCCGGCCGGGACCGTCAGCCGTCTGGTCGACGGCACGACCTACAGCGACCCTCCGGGCGACGAGGACCAGAAGGGCGCCTTCTTCAGCGAAGGCCAGTTGCTGATCGGCGGTGAGGGCGAGATGGTCGTTTCCGGCCGGGGCGACGACCAGCACGGTCTGGTCAGCGACGACTTCATCGCGATCCACGGCGGCACCGTCACCGTGACCGGGGCGACCAAGGACGGCATCCACACGAACGAGGGGTTCTATCTCGTGGCCGGCAGCGTGGACGTGGCCGCCGACGGTGACGGGATCGACGGCGGCGACGGACCCGTCGTCATCTCGTCCGGTACGCTCGCCGTCCTCTGTGCCGGGGACGACAAGGACGCCGTCAAGTGCGACGGCGAGTTGCGGATCGACGGTGGCGACGTCGTGATCGACGTCCGGGGCGATCAGTCCAAGGGGCTCAATGCCGGGACGGTCGTCGTCACGGACGGCACCGTGCACATCGACACGTCCGGCGGCGTCGTACTCGAGGCCTCGGGCGCCGGCTTCGACCCCTCCTACTGCTCCGCCATCAAGGCCGACGACCTCGTGCGGATCGCAGGGGGACAGGTCGAGATCACCACCGGCGGCGAGGCCGGACGCGGCATCTCCTGCGATGGCGACATCGAGATGACCGGGGGTCTCCTGGCGGTGACGTCGAGCGGCGGCGGAGGCACCTACGTCGACGAGAACGGCGTGACCGACGCCTACCACGGTCCGTGCATCAAGACCGACGGCGACTGCCTGCTGCAGGCCGGCGATCTCGTGCTCAGCCACACCGGCAGCGGCGGCCGCGGCCTCTCCGTCGACGGCGATCTGGCCGTAGGCACGGTGCAGTCGGCGCCGACGATCCAGGTCACGACGTCGGGGGCCGCGATCTCCACCGGCTTCGGCGAGGCCACGGAAGCCAAGGCGATCACCGTCGACAGCCTGATCACGATCACCGACGGCGTCCTGACCCTCTCTTCGCCGGACGACGCAATCAAGTCGAAGAAGGCCATCGTCATCGACGGCGGCACGATCGACATCGTGCAGTCCCTCGAGGGGATCGAAGCGCCGTTCCTGACGATCAACGGCGGCGCGATCCACGTCACCTCGACGGATGACGGCCTGAACACCACCTTCGGTGTCGACGGCGAGGCCGATGACGGCAGCGAGATGGTCATCAACGGCGGCTACGTGGCCGTGAATGCGCCGGCGGGCGACGGCCTCGACAGCAACGGGACGCTCTCCATCAACGGCGGCACCCTCGTCGTGCATGGGCCCCCGAGCCAGCCGGAGGTCGGCATCGACGTGAACGGCGTCTTCCTCGTGAACGGCGGCGTGACGGTGGTTTCCCAGGTCAACTCGTTCATGAACGAGGTTCCGCACGGCGCATCGAGCCAGTATGCGGTCCTGATCCGGACGAACCAGACCCTGGCCGCAGGCACGCTGTTCCATGTCGAGGACGCCAGCGGCAACCCGGTGCTCACGTTCGCGCCGGCCCGCAACTACTCGTCGGTCCTGCTCTCGACGCCGGCCCTCGCCGCGGGGACGACGTACCGCGTCTCCACCGGCGGCAGCTGCACGGGAACGGCGACGGATGGTATCTACGGAGGCGGCACCTACAGCGGCGGCACGTTGCGGACGAGCTTCGCCTTCTCCGGGACCGTGCTTACGGTCACTTTCTGAGCCGCCAGGCTCAGCCACCGGGACGGGAATCTCCCGTCCACGGCCACCGGGGCGTCCCAGCTTCCCCCTTGCGGGGCGCCCCGGTGCGACCCGCCGACGGTTCCGCTACCCGGCGCCCACCGCGACCTGGTACCCGGTGTACTTGCGCACGTTGATCACGCCCGTGTCGAAGATCAGGTACTGCCCCTTGATCCCCTCGAGCACGCCGCTCGCCACCGGATCCTTGTCCAGGTTGAAGCTCGTGACCTTCGTCGGCCACTTCAGCACGGGGTAGGTGAAGGTGTGCTCGAGGCGCTCGAACTCGGGCAGGATCCCCGCCACGCCCCACTCTTCGAGCCGCGCCACGACCTCGTCCGCGGTGGCGCGCAGATCGATGCCGGGATCGGGCAGGCCCTTCAGGTTGCGCGTCCAGTGGGTCTTGTCGGCGAAGCCGGCGTCGCTGAGGCGTTTCTCCACCAGCCCCACCTCGCGCCGGTTCGGCAGCTTCGCCACGGGGATCGCCGCCACCGCACCCTGGTCGATCCAGCGCGACGGCACGTTGGGCTGCCGCGTGATGCCCACCTTCACGCCGCTGGTGAGCGACACGTACAGCACGTGGGGCCGGAAGCACTGTCCCTGGGCGAACTCCTCGTCGCGGCACGGGTTGCCGGCCTCGCCGTGGTGGCACAGCTCGGGCCGCACGATGCAGATGTCGGCCTCGGCCCGGGTCTGCGAGCAGGGGAAGCAGTAGCCCGGCCCGAACGTCTTCTTCGTGGCGCGCCCGCAGGCGGTGCACTGGATCTTCCCCGTGAATCGCAGAGTCACCTTCGCGCCGAGATGCGGATTCAGGGGCGCGTCGGCGACGCGGTTCTCCTGCTCCCACCAGCCGTCGCTCAGGAAGTAGGCCACCGGCTCGGCCGCCTCGACGCGCATCTTCTTCAGGGTGCCGGACCAGATCTCGGGCATGGGTTCGACCTTCAGGAAAGGGATATACACTGCGCGGGCACGGCGTTAACCTTGCTCCGAACTCGTTCCGTGGAGTTCTGTAGTCTAGCGGGCTTCGGCCCGCCCGGCCACCCGCAGCCCTGGAGCCCGCGCGCCCGATGCTCAACCGGATCTGGATCCTCTTCTTCTGCGGCGGCGCGGTGGCCGCCCTGGCGCGCACCTTCGCCGGCCACGGCGAGGTGTGGGGCGAGATGGTCGGCGCCACCTTCGAGATGGCGAAGACGGGTTTCGAGATCGCCCTCGGCCTGACGGGCGTCATGTGCCTGTGGCTGGGCTTCATGCGGGTGGGCGAGCAGGGCGGCGCGGTCGATTTCCTGGCGCGGGCGTTCGGACCGCTGCTGCGCCGCCTCTTCCCGGGGGTGCCGGCGGGGCATCCGGCCCAGTCGAGCATCGTCATGAACATGGCCGCGAACATGCTGGGCCTGGACAACGCGGCCACGCCCCTCGGCCTGAAGGCCATGAAGGAGCTGCAGACCCTCAACGGGTCCGACGACACGGCGAGCGACGACCAGATCCTCTTCCTGGTCATCAACACGTCGGCCGTGACGCTCATCCCCATCACCATCTTCACCTACCGGGCCCAGATGGGCGCCGCCGACCCGACCGACATCTTCCTGCCCACCCTCATCGCCACCACCTGCAGCACCCTGGTGGGCCTCGTGGCGACGTCGTTCTTCCAGCGCATCCGGCTGCACGACCCGGTGGTGCTGGCCTACCTGGGCGGCATCGTGGCGACGGTGGCGGGGCTGGTGGCGTACTTCGCGCGCCTGGACCAGGCGGCCCTCGAGGCCCAGTCGTCGGTGCTGGCCAACGTGCTCATCTTCGGGGTGATCATCGCGTTCATCCTGGGCGCGGTGCGGCGGCGGGTGAACGTGTACGAGAGCTTCGTCACCGGGGCGAAGGAGGGCTTCGGCGTGGCGGTGGGGATCATCCCCTACCTGGTGGCCATGCTCGTGGCCATCGGGGTGTTCCGCGCCAGCGGCGCCCTCGACCTGGTCCTCGACGGGGTGCACGCCGGCGTGGGCGCCCTCGGCGTCGACACGGCCTGGGTCGACGGCCTGCCCACCGCCCTGATGAAGCCCCTGAGCGGCAGCGGCGCCCGCGGCATGATGCTCGAGACCATGCAGAGCCACGGCGCCGACAGCTTCGCCGGCCGCCTGGTGAGCGTGATCCAGGGCAGCACCGAGACGACGTTCTACGTGCTGGCGGTGTACTTCGGCGCCGTCGGCATCCGGCGCACGCGGCACGCGGTGGTGTGCGGGCTGGCGGCGGACCTGGCCGGGGTCGTGGCGGCGGTGCTGGTCAGTTATCTGTTCTTCGGGTGAGCCCGACACGAAGGACTTGAGCCGCGGCCCCCCTTTTGCCATCATGGCACGAAGCGAACCCTCCGCCCCGCGCCGAAAGCGAGCCCGGATGCTGATTCCCCGCGTTGCCCCCCACCGCCGCCCGACGGCGATCCTGGCCCTCGCCGCGGCGCTGGCCGTGACCCTCGCCCTCGGCGGGGCCGGCTGTTCGAAGTCGGGCGAAGGCAACCCCAACAGCGGCGTGCCCATCATCGACACCTGGGCGCGCGTCGACTCCTTCACCGCGAGCGCGACCGGCCCGCGCACGATCACCTACCGGCTCCACGGCTCGGTGCCCGACCGCTGCACCGATCTGGTGACCGCGGCGGTGGTCGACACGACCACCATGACGGTCGCGGTCACGGCGTGGGGCGAGAAGTACGAGAACGCGTCGTGCCCCGCCATCACCGACTACTTCGCGGAGTCGTTCGCGGTCGATGTGCCGAAGGCCGGCACCTGGACCGTGCGCGTCGAGGAATCCCGGGACGGACGACCCGAGGTGGAGGTCGACGTGGTCGAGACGGTTCCATAGAACGGGCCGCGGCCCGGCCCGCATCACCGCCGGGTCCGCCGGCGCCGGACAAGGGGGACTTCATGAGCGACGATCTGAAACGGGATCTCCTGATGATCGCGGTCGGCAACCTCGGGGCGGGCCTCGTCCAGTACCTGGCCTTCCGCTTCACCTCGGTGGGGCGGGTCGGCGGGTTCGGCCTCTACATCATCGTCCTGGCCTGCGTGTTCGGGCTCTTCGGCGCGGACATGAGCGACAAGGGCATCGCCGTCACGGTGCTCATCGGCCTGGCGGTCCTGCTTTTCGGCCAGCGCGCCCCGCACGAACGGACGGTGTCCGGGCAGGGGAAGGCCGGACGCGGCGCCTGATTCCGCGAGATCGCCGGCCCGGCCAGCCGCACCGGGTACCAGAATGGGGTTTTCAACAGCCTGCTAGCGACCCTCCAGCACCAGCGTGTGCACCGCCGGCCCCGGCAGCAGCGGCGTCGGATTCCCCTCCATCCAGTCCGTGTGCCCCTTCGTGAAGTAGGGCGAGAACGGATGCCCGCTCTGCCCTCCCGGCATGTGGAAGATGCCGTCCTGCTCGCGCCCCGGCGAGACCACCATGCGGTTGCTCGCCCCGCTGCGCCCGCCCTGCACCCGCGGCATCATGCCGTCGCCCGGCAGGTGGGCCGGCGGCAGGGCCAGCCAGCGCGAGAGCTGAGGCAGGATCTGCGTGAACGGGTGGGCGATCACGGTCTCGTGGTGGGTCGCCCAGGTGAAGGTCTCCGGATGGTCGCCGGCCTGGGCCATGACCCGGTCGATGGCCTGCAGCACCACGTCGTCCCAGTCGACGTGCCAGGGCGCCAGCAGGTGGGGCGGCTGCTGCTCGAGCAGCTCCCACGTCACGGCCAGCCGGTAGGGCAGGCTCCAGTCGTGGAACTGCGGATCGCGGGCGCGGAGCGGCCGCAGCAGCACCTCGAAGACGCCGTCGACGCACCCCCACATGACGTTGCGCGCCATGTAGTACGACACCGACGACGGCACCGCGCGCCCTTCCCACCGCTCGGTGACGGTGCGGCGCCACACGTCGCGGGGCGAACCCGGCGCGGGCGGATGGCGCTCGAGCACCTGCAGGGCCAGGTCGCGCCACTCCTGCACGAACACGGCGCGGTCGTCGAGCTGCAGCGCGAGCATGTCCTCCTCGTCGGGGTGGTCGAGGGCGCGCAGGGCGTCGCGGATCTGGCGCGCCCGCGGACCGGTGGCGTAGCCGCCCTCGCCGAGCAGGTCGAGGTCGGCGCCGCCCACGACGCGGTTGTTGGCCGTCCACAGCCGGCCTTCGGGCGGGTCGACGATGCGCGGGCGCTCGTCCGGCGTCGCGTACCCGGTCCAGCGGTGGGCACCGTCGCTCCACGACGAAGGCGCGCGGCCGTCCCAGCCCTCGCGCCGGGGAATGGCCCCGATGATCGTCCACCCGATGCGCCCGTCGGCGTCGGCGCAGACGAAGTTCTGCTGCGGGATGCCCGCCACCGCGGCCACGTCCAGGGCTTCGTCGATGGTCGCCACCGTCTCCAGGCGCTGCAGG
The DNA here is from genome assembly GCA_020440705.1 of bacterium. NCBI lineage: Bacteria > bacterium. The sequence continues at coordinate 10,913 of JAGRNP010000030.1, forward strand.
GCCAGGTTCGACGACGTCGCGTCGTGGGCCGTCCAGCGCAGGGCGAGCTTGCGGCCCTTGTAGTCGGTCTTCCACACCGGGCCCCAGATGGTCCACTCGGCCCACAGGGTGTCGGGCGCGGCGCCGGCCACGGCGATCACCTCGCGGCGGCGGTCGAAGGGGCGCGGGCCGTCCGGCGTGAGGTAGCGCGAGGCGTCGGTGCTGTCGGTCTCGACGATGACCAGGTCGGCGGTGTCGCTCTGGCTGTTGGTGTAGCACCAGGCGACCTGGCCGTTGCTGCCGGCCACGAGCAGCGGCGTGCCGGGCAGGGTCACGCCCACCAGATCGCGCACGGCGTCGTCCTCGGGCCAGGCCATGCGCACCCGGTACCAGGTGTTGGGCAGCGACAGGGCCAGATGCATGTCGCTGGCGATCAGCGCGCCGCCGTGGGCGGTGAGCCGCCCGGCCACGGCCCAGTTGTTGCTGCCGGCGCGGTCGTGGGGCGGCACCTGGTCGGCCGCGTCGCCGCCGGACGGGTCGGCGGCCGCGTCCGCCGCCTGGCGCACCGAGTCGTGGAAGGCCTGCCACGTCATTCCGGAGAACTTCCAGCGGCGCAGGTCGAACGCCGCCGAGTCGGGGATCACCACCCCGGACACGGGGTCGTCCTGCAGGGGCGCCTCCCAGCGGTTGCCGCGCGGGAAGAGCAGGGCCTGGGCGCCGGCGGGCAGCAGCTCACGCACCACTACCCGGTCGCGCTCCTCGACGGCGCCCGAAAGACTCAGGTCGATGGCCATGGCGTACAGGCTGAGGACCGTGTCCTCGGGCCGCCACGCCGCGGGCTTCTGCCGCAGCAGCCAGTACTCGAAGGGGCGGGCGCGCAGGTCGGCCAGGCCCGCGTTCACGCCGGCGGCGTAGGCCTTCAGCAGGGCGCGATCCGACGGCGAAGCGGCCGCCACCACCTGGCGGGCCAGGTCCTGGAAGCCGTGGCGGCGGTGATCGCGGTCGGTCTCGAGCAGGGCCGGCCCCATGAGGGCGGCCAGTTCGCCCGCCGCGAGGCGGCGCTGCAGGTCCATCTGGAAGAAGCGGTCCTGGGCGTGGAGGTAGCCGAGGGCGCGGGCGGCGTCGGGGCGATTGGCGGCCTGGATGAAGGGCACGCCCAGGTCGTCGCGGTCGATGCGCACGGCCTCCTCGAGTCCCGCCACGTGGGCGCGACCCGCGAGGCGCGGCAGGCTGCCGCGCACGCCGACGGTGCCGGCGATGACGGCCAGCACCGCCAGACCGAGCACCGAACCGAGGACGATGGCCAGGATCCGCAGCAGGCGACGCTTCACGAAGTTCCCCCCGGCGCGGACCTAGGGCCGCGCCTGCGCCGGCCCGTCGATGAGCCAGCGCTCCCGGTCGAGTTGGTACGCGACGTTCCCCTTCTTGTAGTTCTCGCGGAGCAGGGGCACGAAGTCGCCCGTGCGGGGCACCGGCGGCGGCAGGAACACGCGCACCTGGGCCGTGTCCGGCTCGGGCACCGCCAGCAGCACCCGCGACATGACCTGCCCGTCGCCGAAGGGCGTCAGGCCCTCGGCCTCGACCTCGAGCACCAGGCCCTGCACCGCGTCGCGCCCCACCACCGGATTGCAGCGCAGCGAGAGCATGGACAGGATCCCCACCAGCAGCACCGCCGCCACGGCGATGCCGCGGGCATTGCGGGTGCTGGCGGGCCAGGAGGCCGGGAGTTCGAAGGGGCCGATCTTCATGGGGCGAGGCTACGTCATCCGGCCGCGAACGTCCAGCGGTAGAGCGGTTTGGGGCGGCCGCCGGCCTGCGCGGCGCCGGCCCCGCGCCGCGCATATTTTTCAAACCCTGCCCCGATCCTAACCCGATCTGAACACTCCGCTTCTAAACTGCCGGCACCATCACCCTGCAATCGACACCAGCATTCCCGGGAGGATCCCGACATGACGAGCAAACGCTGCGGCGCCGCCGTGCTGCTTCTCGCCATCCTGATCGCCGGTTCGGCTCTGGCCGGCCACGACGACCGCGGCCGCGACCGCGACCACCGCGGGCACCGCGGGCACCACGGCCACCCGGCCGACAAGGACGTCTCTCTCGTGCGCCTCGGCCACTGGACGACCGGCGTCTTCGACGACGGCGCGAGCGAGATCGTCGCCTACGATCCCGGCACCATGCGCCTGTTCAGCATCAACGGCTCGACGGGGGCCATCGACGTGCTCGACCTGAGCACGCCGGCCACGCCGACCGCCCTGTTCAGCATCGACGTGACGCCCTGGGGCAAGGGAGCCAACCACGTCGACGTGCACGACGGCATGCTCGCCGCGGCCGTCGAGAACGACGACAAGCAGGCCGACGGCCAGGTCGTCTTCTTCGCCACCGACGGCGACTGCGCCATGCTGAACGCCCTGCCGGCGGGCGCCCTGCCCGACATGTGCCTCTTCACCCCGGACGGCCGCTACGTCCTGGTGGCCAACGAGGGCGAGCCCGACGACGACTACCTGGTCGACCCCGTCGGCAGCGTGACCATCGTCGACCTGCGGGACGGCGTCGCCGGCGCCACCGCCGTGAACGTCGGCTTCGAGGCCTGGAACGGCCGCGAGGACGAACTGCGCGCCGCCGGTGTGCGGATCTTCGGCCCCGGCGCCAACACGGCCATGGACCTCGAGCCCGAGTACATCGCCGTCTCCCACGACGGCCGCACGGCCTGGGTCGCCCTGCAGGAGGCCAATGCCCTGGCCATCGTCGACATCCGGCGCGCCGAGGTGACCGACATCGTGCCTCTCGGCTTCAAGGACCACCTGGCGCCCGGCAACGGCTTCGACGCCAGCAACCGCGACGACATGATCAACATCGCCAACTGGCCCACGCGCGGCATGTACATGCCGGACGGCATCGCCAGCTACAGGACCGGCGGCCGCGACTACGTCGTCAGCGCCAACGAGGGCGACAGCCGCGACTACGACGGCTACAGCGAAGAGGAGCGGGTCAAGGACCTCGACCTCGACCCGACCGCCTTCCCCGACGCCGCGACCCTGCAGGAGGACGCGAATCTCGGCCGCCTGCTCACCACCAGCGCCAACGGCGACACCGACGGCGACGGCGACTGGGACGTGCTGTACAGCTACGGCGCCCGCTCCATGTCGATCTGGAACGCCGCCGGCGAGCTCGTGGCCGACACCGGCGACCTGTTCGAGCAGGTCACGGCGGCCATGCTGCCCGGCCAGTTCAACTCCAACAACGACGACAACGACAGCTTCGACAGCCGCAGCGACGACAAGGGTCCGGAGCCCGAGGGCGTGGCCGTGGCCAGGCTGTGGGGCCGCCACTACGCCTTCGTCGGTCTCGAGCGCATGGGCGGAGTCTTCGTCATGGACGTCACCGACCCCCGCGAGCCCCGCTTCGTCCAGTACGTGAACGACCGCCAGTGGGACCTCGACGCCGAGGATCCGACCGTGGGCGATCTGGGCCCCGAGGGCCTGCGCGTGGTCGAGGCGGCCGACAGCCCGACCGGCCGGCCCCTGCTGCTGGTGGCCAACGAGGTGTCCGGTTCGATTTCGGTGTACGAGATCACCCAGGGGCGGGACGGCCGTTGCGACGACGACGACGATGGCGACACGCCCGAGGCGGCGCGCGGCCCCGTGGCCGTGGCCAACACGCCGAACCCGTTCAACCCGATCACGACGATCTCCTACAGCCTGCCCCGCGCCACCGACGTGCGGGTGGCCGTCTACAACCTGCGCGGCCAGCTCGTGGACACGCTGGTCCAGGGCCCGCAGGCCGCCGGTGACCACGTCGTGACGTGGTCCGGCGCCCAGGCCGCCTCGGGCATCTACCTCTACATGGTGGAAGCCGACGGCATGCGCGTCGTGCAGCGGATGTCGCTGGTGAAGTAGCTCACGGGAACGGCGATCGCCGGTCCGGTCCCGCGCCTGGGGAGACGCGGTGGCCGGGCCGGCCCGCCGGACCGGCCCGACCCTGTCTCCTACCTGTAGAGCGCCTTGACCGCGCCGAAGGTCGACTCCTCGGTGGCCAGGCCGCACTCCTCGTTCACCGATCCCGAACCCGGCGTCCAGCAGCCGAAGGACAGGCCCATGGGCACGATGACGCCGCCCGCCTCGTAGGCCGGCAGGCCGTCGGGAATCGACTGCACCTCGGACGGCCCGAGCTGGAAATACACCGCCATGTTCGTCAGCAGCATGAACTGCCACTGCACCAGCACCACGGCCTGGGCCCCGGGCAGGGGGGCGGCCATGCCGACGACGTAGCTGCCGGCGAGGATGTCGTCGTCGATGCCGAGATTGATCGAGTCCGGCGGCAGGATCCGGCCGAGGCGGAACAGGGTGCCGGCCGGCCCGCTGGGCGTGAGCTCGTAGCCCAGCTCGAAGCCCCAGATCTCCGGATGGGTCGGGTTGGTGAGGATGACGTAGACGTGGAAGGGCACGTTCGGCGCCACGAAAACCTCGCGTGTGTCGGCGTTCGGGTCGAAGTACACGCCCACCACGTCGGGCGCCGGATCGATGACGGCCACGGCCGGGCCCGCGAGGAGCAGGCCGACGGCGGCGATCAAAAGAGCGTTCGCGATTCGTTTCATGGTTTCCCCCCTGGCGACGGCGGGCCGGCGGCGGCCCGTGCAGCCCCGGACCATCCGGAGCACCGGCTGCCAGCATAGCACATCCGGACGTCTGCCGGGGGTCTGCCGGCCGAATCGCTCCTCGCCAACACCCCCGATTCAAGCTAGCTTCTCGGGTGCCGATGACCGGAAGCGGCCGTCGTTTCCACCCGGGAGGATCCTGTCCATGCTCGTCGCCATCTTCGTGCTCAGCCTCGCGCTGCTCGCCTACGTCTACGCCGGCTATCCGGTGCTGGCGCGCCTGCTCGGCGCCGCCGCCGGCCGCACGGTGCGCCACGACGACGCGCACGAGCCCACGGTGACGGTCGTCATCGCCGCCTACAACGAGGCCGCCCACATCGCCGCCACGGTGCGCAACAAGCTCGAGCAGGACTACCCTGCCGACAAGCTCGACGTGATCGTGGTCAGCGACGAGTCCGAGGACGGCACCGACGAACTGGTCACCGGCCTCGGTTCGGACCGGGTGCGGCTCATCCGCCAGGTGCCCCGCCAAGGCAAGACCAGCGGCCTGAACCTGGCCCTGCCCGAGGCCACCGGCGAGATCATCGTCTTCTCCGACGCCAACTCCCTCTACGCGCCCGACACGATCCGGCTGCTGGTGAGCAACTTCGCCGACCCGGCGGTCGGCTACGTGACCGGGCGCATGGTGTACAAGGCGCCCGACGGCAGCCTCACCGGCGAGGGCTGCAGCGCGTACATGCAGTACGAGAACAAGCTGCGCGAGTGGGAGACGCAGCTCGGTTCGGTCGTCGGGGTCGACGGCGGCGTCGACGCCATGCGCCGCGAGATCTACACCCCCATGAACGCCGACCAGCTGCCCGACTTCGTGCAGCCCCTGACCGTGCGCGAGCAGGGCCACCGCGTGGTGTACGAGCCGCGGGCCCTGCTCTACGAGGACGCCCTCGCCGACAGTGGCGACGAGTACCGCATGCGCGTCCGCGTGGGCCTGCGCGCCTTCCACGCCCTGAAGGACAAGGCCGCCCTGCTCGACCCGGTGCGCTTCGGCGTCTTCGCGTGGCAGCTCTGGTCGCACAAAGCATTGCGCTACATGGCGTTCCTGTTCCAGGCGGCGGCCTTCACGACGAACTGGGCCCTGGCCAGCCGCACCAACCAGGCCGTCTGGGTCTTCCTCTTCCTGGCCCAGATCGTCGTCTACGCCATGGCTCTCTACGGCCACACCATGACCCGCCAGGGTCAGAAGCCGCCGCGCCTCGTCAGCCTCGTCTACTTCCTGTGCGTGGTGAATCTCGCCAGCGCCCAGGCCTTCTGGCGGTTCCTGCGCGGCCAGAAGCAGGTCACCTGGAATCCCCGCACCTGATGAAGACGCCGCGCCCGGAACCGGCGGTGCGCCCGCCCCGCTTCCTGACCGATCCCCGCTTCGGCCTGGCGCTGCTGCTGGTGCTGATCGTCCCCTTCCTGGTGCCCATCCCCATGGAGCTGCGCCGGCACCCGATCATCGGGCCCCTGGGCAACCAGGTGCACGTGGTGCTGATGGGCGTCTTCACCCTGCTGTTCTACTGGTGGGGACCGCTGCGCGGCCGGCTGCTCGGCAGCGCGCTCGCCACGGCCGGACTCGGCGTGGCCATCGAGATCGTGCAGATGCCCCTCGGGCGCAGCGCCGCGGTCTTCGACGTCGTGCTCGACCTCGTCGGCGTCGCCATCATCTGCGGCTGGGTGATCTGGCGCGGCCACGGCCGCCGCGCCGGCCTCGTGCTGGCGGTCGCCGCCTTCCTGGTGGTGCCCTACCGCATCTACGACCTGCCCTTCGAGGCCGCCGCCTCCTACGCCGCCCGCGACTCGTTCCCGCTCCTGGCCGATCTCGAGGGCCGCCACGACCGCTGGCTGTGGCTCGGCAACGGCGCCCGGCTCGAGGTCGCCACGCCCGCCGACGGGCCGGGGCGGGTCGTGCGGGTGACGTCGAAACCCGACAGCCACTGGCCCGGCGCCGAGTTCCGCCACTTCCCCCACGACTGGTCGGCGGCCGACAGCCTGCTGATCGACCTGCGGCTCATGTCCGGCCCGGCGGAGACCCAGCGCATGGGCATCCGTCTCGACGACTTCGCGGGCCGCCACGACGAGTCCTGGGTCGGCGTCGGCGCCGAGATCGGCCCGGCCTGGACGACGGTGCGCATCCCCCTGCGCGACCGCATGACCCGCAACGAGGCCGGCCCCACCGGCCGCCCCTTCGACCTGCACGACGTCGACCGGGTCCTGGTCTTCGGGCACCGGCCCACCGGGCCGATCGTGTTCGAGGTGGACAACGTGCGGTTGACCCTGGCGCCGCGGACCGGATTTGACCTCCCGTCGGACGATCCCTAACTTCAAGCAGGAAACCGAATCCGGCCACGCCGGACGCGGCGGGCCGCGGGTCTTCTGCGACCCCATGCCTCACAGAAATTCAAGGGGGATATCCATGCGCAAGTTCGTGATTGTGCCGGTTCGTCCGGCGAGTTCGGCCCTGTCCGTTCTCCTGCTGATCCTGGCCGGATTGGTGGGAGCGACCGGGGCCGTGGCCGACGCGGCCGACGCCGGCTGCGAGATCATGCCGGCATCCGTCGACTTCGGTGACGTGACCCTGGGCAACGTGGCCTTCGAACTCGTCGTCGTGCGCAACGTCGGCGACGTCGTGCTCCATCTCGATCCGTCGTCCGACCACCCCTCCTTCGTCCCGTCGCTCGACACGAACGACCTGGCGCCCGGCGAGCAGGCCGTGCTCGAGATCCGCTTCCAGCCGTTCCTGCCCATCGTCAGCCAGTCCGGAACGATCGACCTCGGCCCGGGGGCGTGCGCGCCGATCCCGGTCGTCGGTCGCGGCATCCCCATCACCGGCATCGATCTCCTCGGCATCTACTGGGACGACCAGTTCGGCGTCGCCCATGGCGAAGTGGGCCTGGTGCCCACGCAGCTGCCCGGCTATCTGGTGCTGAAGAGCCCGACGCCGGCCGCGGGACTCGCCGGCTGGGAGGCGCGGGTCGAGCCGACCGCGCCGGGTGCCGAACTCGTCGACTGGCAGCTTCGCGGCGGCGGCGTCAACGCGGGTCTCGCGCCCGACTTCCTCGTCGCCCTCGCCTCGCCCCTGCCCGGCGCCGACATCTACGTGCTGGCCGAGTTCAGCGCGCTGATCTCCCTGCCGGACACCCGGCACGAGTTCCGCGTCGGCGCCCCGGACGGCGCCAGCCTGCCCGGCCAGATGTCCTGGTCCGAACCCGACGGCGGCCCGCGCCACGCCATGAACCCGGTCCTCGCCGGCGGCGTCGTCGCCAGCGTGACCCACGACACGGAACCCGACTGCGGCTTCCTGCATCGCGTGGTCGACTTCGGCCCCATGGCCGTCGGTTCGCGGGCCACGATCAACGACTGGGTCAGCAACGGCACCAGCCAGGAGATCGTCATCACCCCGAGCTGCGACCACCCGGACATCTCGATCGAGACGCGGGTGGCGGTCATCCCGCCCGGCGGGCAGGGCTACTTCACGATCCACTTCGCGCCCAGCGCCACGGGGGTCCTCGACGCGGTCGTCGACCTCGGCACCGACGTCTGCGACGACGTCATCGTGCTGGGCGAAGCCACGCCGGCACCTCCCGGCGGGGCCGACCAGATCGGCGTCTTCTGGGACGCGGAGCACACCGAGACGAATCTGCTGCTGGACGGCTCGACGCCCGTCGTGTCGGGCTACCTCGTGCTCGCCCATCCCGGCGCACCCGGCGGCGTCTCCGGCTGGGAATGCCGCCTCGAGATCGTCGGATCCGGCGTCCTGGCGAACACGGCCTTCAGCGGGCAGTTCGTCAACGTCGGCATTGCCCCGGACTACGTGGTCGGCCTCGCCAGCCCGTTGCCCTACACCGACGACGTGGTGCTGGCCCAGCTCGATTTCCTGACCCTCGATCCGTTCGGAGCGACGCTCATTTCGCTGCTCCCGACGAGCGTCCCCGGGGTTCCGGGGCAGATGAACTGGGTGAGCGGGGCGGACACCGACTTCCTGCGCCGCATGCTGCCGGCGACGGGGCGCGATCTGGTCGCGACCATCAACGGGGAAGCTCCGGTCGCCGTGAGTCTGCCGACGCCCTCCGTCCTCGGCCGCGACCGCTCCGTCGAGCTGAGCTGGCGGGTCGCGTCCGGCGACTGGGACGGGTTCCATGTCTACCGGCGCGCCTCCGACGGGATCCCCGAACGTCGGACCGCCGCGGCCCTCGCCCCCGCGCCCGCGGGTCTCGTCTTCCACGACGACCTGTCGGACGCCGTCCCCGGCACCCGCCTCTTCTACAGCTACGCCGCCCTGAAGGACGGCGTCGAACTCGGCCGCAGCGCCGAGGTGGAGATCCTGGCGCCCGAGCTGCCGGCCTTCGCGACGAGGCTGCAGCCCAACGTCCCCAACCCCTTCAACCCGGCCACCGAGATCCGCTTCGAGCTCGGTCGCGCGCAGAAGGTCGACGTGAAGATCTACGACGTCACCGGCCGCCTCGTGCGCACGCTCGTCGACGAATCCCGCGCCGCCGGACCCCACGCCGAAATGTGGCAGGGCCGCGACGACGCCGGCCGTCCCGTCGCCAGCGGCGCCTACTACGTCCGGCTCATCACCGCAGACGGTGTCGACAACCGCAAGATCATGCTCTTGAAGTGAGATATCGAAGGCGCCCTCGCCTCCGTTCGGAAGTGTTCGCGAGGGCTTCACCGCACACGCAAAGAGAGGGCCCCCTGGGCCCTCTCTTCTTCTCATGCCGTCCCCCGAGCGCCTCTTCCGAACGGAGGCGCGGGCCCGGATCCCGCGTCACGAGACCGGTTTGACCGACAGCCCCCCACACCCTATTCTCATGCATGGACCGCCACCCTGCCTCGCGGTCCGCAACCGGCGCGGTCCCACCTCACCAGGACCATCCCGCCCGTCTCCGGAAAGCTGCCATTCCAAAGGGGGATCACCATGACTGGTCGCAGGAGTCTACCCATACGTTCCGTCGCGCATCCTTTCGCCGCCGCCCTGGTCGCCGTGCTGGCGACGCTCCTCGGCCTGCACGGGGCACCCGTCGCATGCGGCGCCGAGGCCGACGCCACGTGCGTCCTTTCCACCGACGAGCTCTTTTTCATGCCCATACCCGCCGGGTCGTCCGGGTTCGAGACGGTCGTCGTGACCAACGCGGGCGACGCCGATCTGGTCCTGGACCCGCGGAGCAACCAGCCGGAGTTCATCGTCGCACCAGGACCGATCGTGATCGCCCCGGGCGGCGAAGCCTCGATCTCCGTGGAGTTCGTGGCGCCGGTCACCTGGAACTGGTATGAAGGTTGGATCGATCTCGGGGCCGACGCCTGCGGGGGCCTGGCGGTCTACGGGTGGAGCCTCGGGCGGACCGAGTCCGACCTGTTGGCGGCGTACTGGGACGAGAGACACTTCGGCTACTTCGATGTCGAGATCCACACCGTTCCGGCCACGATTCCCGGCTACCTGGTGCTGCACCGGCCCAGCCTGATCGGCAACATCGACGGCTGGGAGTGCCGGGTCGAACCGACGGCCCCCGGTCTCGATCTGATCGGCTGGGAGCTCGCCGGCGGTGGCGTGAACCTGGCCAGCATGCCCGATCTCGTCGTCAGCCTCGAGTCGCCGCTGCCCACCGCCGACGACGTGGTGCTGGCGACTTTCGAGGCCGTCGTCTCCATACCCGGAATGCAGCACGTGATCGGCGCCTCTCCCGTGAGCGACCCGGTCCTGCCCGGGCAGATGTCCTGGTACTCCGAGAGCGCCGACCAGCACGTCGCCATGTCGACCATCCGCTTCGACGACTCCATCGGCTCGATCCTCCACGATGCGGCTCCGGACTGCATCCGGAATTCGTTCGGGATCGACTTCGGGCCGCTCGCCGTCGGCGGCGAAGTGCGGACCTCGGTGCGGATCGACAACCCGACCGTCCAGCCGATGCCGCTGAATCCGACCTGCGATGCCGAGGGGATCCGTTTTTCGTTGTCCCGCACCGAAATCCCGCCCTACTCGGCGACCACCCTGGAAGTCATCTACGCACCGGGGGTCGAAGGCATCCTCGATTCGGTCGTCGACCTCGGGCTCTCCGCCTGCCCGGGCGTTCCGCTCACGGGCATCGCCACGCCGGCGGTTCCCGGGGGCGTCGACCAGCTCGGCATCTACTTCGACGAGGCCCACGGCGCGACCAACATCGATCCGGACGGAGTGCTCCCCTTCGTCCCCGGATACCTGGTCCTGAAGAGCGCCAGCACCACCGGCGGCCTGGGCGGTTGGCAGTGCCGGGTCCAGGTCGACGGGCCGGCCGAGTTCGTGGGCCTCGAGGTCCCGGGGCGCGCCACGATCTTCAGAACTCTGCCGGATGTCGTCGTCAGCTACCTGGAACCCCGGCCCTACGGCGCGGAGATCCTGCTGGCCAGCCTGTACTTCATGGTGGACGACCCCCACGCATATTCGGAGATCTCGTTGCTGCCGCACGCCGATCAGCGTCCGGAGGAGCCCATGTACTGGATGAACCGGCCCTTCGGCCTCGGGCCCCGGATCACCATGTTCCCCGCCACCGGCCAGCCGCTCGTAGCGACCATCAACGGCGAGGGGACGGTCGCCGTGCAGCTGCCGACCCCTTCGGCGCACCGGCAGGCCCGGCAGGTCGAGTTGAGCTGGCACGTCTCCGGCGAGGAGTGGAGCGGTTTCCACGTCTACCGCCGCCTCGGGGTCGACGGCGCCGCCGAACGCCGCACGGATCAGCCCCTGACCGGACACAACGGCGCCCTCGCGTTCGTGGACGATCTGGCCGGACTGCCCGGGGGCGGAGCGGTCTTCTACAGCTACGCCGCCCTGCAGGACGGGGTCGAGAAAGCCCGCAGCGCCGAGGTCGAAATCGACCTCGCCGACCTGCCCGTGGCCCGGACCGGGCTGCAGCCCAACGTCCCCAACCCTTTCAATCCGGCCACCGAGATCCGCTTCGAGCTCGGCCGCGCGCAGAAGGTCGACGTGAAGATCTACGACGTCACCGGCCGCCTCGTGCGCACGCTCGTCGATGAATCCCGCGCCGCCGGACCCCACGCCGAAATGTGGCAGGGTCGCGACGACGCCGGCCGTCCCGTCGCCAGCGGCGCCTACTACGTCCGGCTCATCACCGCAGACGGTGTCGACAACCGCAAGATCATGCTCTTGAAGTGAGATGAAACAGGCGCCCTCGCCTCCGTTCGGAAGTGTTCGCGAGGGCCTCACCGCACAAGCAAAGAGAGGGCCCCCTGGGCCCTCTCTTCATCTCATGCCGTCCCCCGAGCGCCGCTTCCGAACGGAGGCGAGGGCCCGCCGGGAACCCTACGAACCGAAGTGCTCGGCCGCCTTCTCCCAGTTCACGACGTTCCACCACGCATCGATGTACGCGGGGCGGGCGTTGCGCTTGTCGACGTAGTAGGCGTGCTCCCACACGTCGATGGTCAGGACCGGCGTCTTGCCGCTGGTCAGGGCGCTCTCGGCGTCGTCGGTGTTCAGGATCTCCAGCTTGCCGCCGCCGTCCTTCACCAGCCAGGTCCAGCCCGAACCGAAGTTGGTGGCCGCGGCGTTGCTGAACTTCTCCTTGAACTCGGCGAAGCTGCCGAAGGCGGCGTTGATGGCGTCGGCCAGGGCGCCCTTGGGCTCGCCGCCGCCGTTGGGGCTCATGCCGAAGAAGTAGAACGTGTGGTTCCACACCTGGGCCGCGTTGTTGAACAGGCCGCCCCGGGGCGCGGTCTTGACGATGTCCTCGAGGGACTTGTTCGCGAACTCGGTGCCCTCGATGAGCTTGTTCAGGTTGTTGACGTAGGCCTGATGGTGCTTGCCGTGGTGGTACTCGAGGGTCTCGGCCGAGATGTGGGGCTCGAGACCGTTCTTCGCGTACGGAAGTTCGGGCAGAACGTGGGCCATGGCTTGATCTCCTTGGCTGGTGACAGCGTTCGTGCTGCTGCGGAAAAAGGCCGTCCGGCGATTCCCGTCGGCCCCGTTGAAAGCGATTCTCAGGCAGGATAAGGGCAAGCTCCGGGCCCCGCAACCGGCACGCGGCGCGTCAGGCCTCGCCCACGGCCGTCAGGACGGTGATGCGCCCTTCGCGCAGGTTGCGACCCAGGTTGCGGCTCTTGAGGCCGGCGTCCGGCCCCATGACCAGACCCAGATGCGGACGCGGCCCCCGCGGCGGGGCGTCGGGTCGCGGCGCGGCGGCCACGCCGTCGAGCCAGGCGACCGCCGCGGCGGTCGAGTCGTCGCGCCGGGTGATGGTGAAACCGGCCGCGGCGAAGACACCGAGCAGTTCGTCCGGCGTCAGCAGGTGGCTGTGGGCGGGCGCGCTGGCCCAGGGCACGGGCAGGTGGACCGGTCCGCCCGGCCCGCGACACACCTCGTACAGCAGCACCTTCCCCCCCGGTCGCAGCACGCGCCGCACCTCGGCCGCGACGCCGGCCTTGTCGGCGACGTTGGCCAGGGTGTGCTGGAACCAGGCCCGATCGAAGCTGCCGGCCGGGAACGGCAGTTCGGCCATGTCGCCCACATGGAACGCCACGCGGTCGGACAGGCCCACCAACCCGGTCAGCAGGGTCGCCGCGCCACAGAAGCCGGGCACCAGTTCGAGTCCCGTCACGCGGCAGCCGGAGAGGTCGGCCAGGCGCCGCGCCGGCCCGCCGAGCCCCGCACCCAGATCGAGCACGTGGGAGGCCGGCGACAGGTCGGCCAGGGCCGCCAGCTCGCGGGTCGCGTCCGCACCGCGGATGTGGAATTCGTCGAGCAGGGCGAGGTCGTCGAGGGTGAGCCGGTCGGGATCGAGGCCCTGCCCGCGCAGGGCCGCCAGGATGCGCGTCGCCAGGTCGGGCTGATCATAGTGGTCGAGCAGGGAGATGTCGGTCATCGGTCTTGACCCCGCGCGGACGGCCGTTAAGATCCGCCCCGATCGTTTCCATTCCACCGGAAAAGGAGCCCGACGTGTCCACCGCCGCCAAGCCCCTGACCATCGTCGCCATCTTCGAGGCCGTCGCCGGCCGCGAGGACGAGCTCGCCGCCGCCCTCGCCGCCCTGGTCGCGCCCACCCGCGCCGAGGACGGTTGCCTCGACTACGACCTGCACCGCGACCTCGAGCGGCCCGGCCGCTTCCTCTTCTACGAGAACTGGACGACCCGCGCCGCGTGGAACGCCCACATGGAATCGCCCCACCTGCGCCGCCACAGGGAGACCTCGCCGCCCCTGGTCGCCCGGGCCGAGATCCTGCAGATGGAGCCCACCGAAGGTCCGGACTAGCCGCCTAGCCGCCGCTGCGCTTCGCGTCGTACCCGCGCGACTGGAGCTCGGTCACCAGGGTGTCGCGGTGGTCGCCCTGGATCTCGATGACGCCGTCGCGCACCGTGCCCCCCGCGCCGCAGCGCGCCTTGAGGGCCTTGGCCAGGTCGGCCAGGTCGGCGGCGCCCAGGGGCAGGCCCGACACCACGGTCACGGCCTTGCCGCGACGGCCCTTGGTTTCCCGCCCCACGCGCACCCGACCACTGCCCCGCGACGCCGCGGGCGTGGCGGCGCAGCGGCACCCGTCGGCGGGTTCGCCGCAGTCGGGACACAGCCGCCCGCCCTCCGATGAGTAGACCTTGCGGTTCATGGAACTTCCCGTCGCGTCAGCGCCACAGCCCCAGCACCATGCCGTACAGGCCGAACTGGCAGACGTGGTAGCCCGCGTCGATGAGCAGCAGCAGGGTGCTGCGACCGGAGAACTGGTAGTTGATGCCGAGGCTGGTGCCGGCGTAGGCCGCCCCCACGAGCAGCCCCTGCAGCACCGCGTCGCGCAGCAGGGGCCCGGGTCCGAGGTGGTGCGCGAAGACGCCCGCCGCGAGCAGCGAGAGCACGAAGCTCACGCCGAACACCCGCACCGGATGGTGCGCCCGCGCCGGATCGCCACCTACCTCGCGGCGCCAAAGCTCACCGAAGAGGATCTTCGAGTACCACAGCCCCCCGAGCAGGAAGCTCACGACGGCGCCCACCAGGACGCCTGGGATGTTGATCGAGTCCACGGGCGAACGCACCTCCTCGGCGTGGCGCCGGCCTGGGAACGGGATCCCCCGCCCCGAGCATTCCCAATCCGCGTCGCCGGCGCAACAAAAATCCGGCCGCCGCCCCGGAGGACGGCGGCCGGCTGCGAGGTGGGGTCGCGGAATCTAGAGTCCCGCCACGCGCAGGTAGATCACTTCCATGGGCTCGGCCTCGCCGCCGTCCGCGTCGTCGCCGCCGCCGGCGCCGCCGCTGTTCAGGGCCCGTGCGGCCTCGGCGAATCCGGTCACCTGCACGGCCGCGCCCTCGCCGGCCCAGATGAGGATGTCGTTCTCGCTGTCGCCCGGGCACATCGCCGACACGGTCTCGATGAAGTGGCCGTCCGGCGTGAAGACGTCCCAGCGGGTCAGCACGCCGTCGGGCACGTCGCGCCCGCTGCGGCTGCTGGCCACCCAGAGGTTGCCGTCCGGGCCGAAGGTGAGCGAGCCGATGTCCGGCTCGGTCTTCGACATGGTGATCTTCGCGTTGGGGATCTGCGCCAACTGGGCCTCGGCGATCTCCGTGACGCGCTTGAATTCCTCGTCCGAGCGGGTCCAGTGCTCGAACTCGCGTTCGATGACGCGCTCGACGGTGCCGTCGCGGTGGTAGACGGTGATCACGTAGGCGTTGCGGTTCTGGGCGATGTAGAGGCGCCCGTCCGGTCCCGCCACGACGCGGCGGAAGTTGAGGCGGTCCATGCCGTCCTCGTCGAGTTCGAAGTTCGTGAAGTCCCAGTGGAAGTTGTTCTCGTAGTAGCGCACGAGTTCGTTGCCGGCAGCGTCGAACGAGGCCACGTAGTTGGAGCGGTCCTGGGAGGTGGGGCCGCCCGGACTGATCGCCTCGGCGGTCACGACGATGTCGTCGCCGTTGGCCGCGCAATCGAACATCTGCAGGAAGCCGCCCTTGGTGGGGTCGCCGCCGCCGGGCTGGAAGGTGCCCGCGGGCGTCCCGTCCGTGCCGATCTTGATGATCTTGCCCGGGAAGACCTGCACGATGCCCAGGGTGCCGTCCGGCATGAAGAGCAGGTTCGAGGGGATGCGCGTCTCGCCGGGGCCGTCGCCCTCGCGACTGAGGGTGGCCACGCGGTCGCCCTCGCGGGAATACACCGGCACCTCGCTCAGGCGGGTGTCCAGCAGGTAGATCAGGCCGTCGTCGCCCACGCGCACCTGGCTGATCATGCCGAAGAAGTCCTCGCTGTCCTCGCCGCCCACGCGCCACACCTCTTCCAGGTGCACCACGCGGTCGCCCTTGGCGGGCACGCTCGTGTTCATGACGTGGAGCACGCCGTCGACGGTGACTTCCTCGCCGGCCTGGGCCGCCCCCGCCGCGCCGACGCAGGCCACGACGGCCACGCCCAGCAGGGCTCGTTTCATGTTGGTCATCTCTGGTCCTTTCTGGTGGCGCCCGGTCGGTTCGGGCCGTCTGCGGCGGCCGCGCTGATCGCTGCGCTCGATCCGGACGCCCGGTCCGTTCCGGGCTGCCCGCCTGTGTACGGCATTGCGGGGGACGGGTTGCAGCGGAAGTACCCGCGCCCGCCACCGCCTATTCGCGGCGCGGGCGCGGCGTGGATTAATCGCCTCCGAGCGCTTAGATTGGCGGCCATGACGACTCCGGAAACCCTTCCCCGCCTCTTCCGCTTCTGGCTGCCCCTGCAGGCCACCTGGCTGATGATGTCGGTCGAGGGGCCCTTCCTCGCCGCGGTCATCGCCCGCCTGCCCGAGCCCAAGTTCAACCTCGCGGCCTACGGCGTGGCCTTCGCCCTGGCGGTGCTGGTCGAGGCCCCGGTGATCATGATGATGAGCGCCTCGACGGCCCTGGTGGACGGGGCGGAGAACTACCGGCGCCTGCGCAACTTCATGTGGCTGCTGAACCTGGGCATCACCGCGGTGATGTTCGTGCTGCTCTTCACGCCGCTGTGGCCCCTGCTCGCCCTGCGCGCCATGGACCTCGATCCGCACGTGGCCGGGTTGGCCCGGACGGCCCTCGTGATCCTGCTGCCCTGGCCGGCGGCGATCGGCTACCGGCGCTTCTACCAGGGGCTGCTGATCCGGGCGGGCCTCACGCGGCGCGTGGCCTGGGGCACCATGCTCCGCCTGGCGACCATGGCGACCACCGCCCTGGTCGGCTGGCGCAGCGGCGCCCTCGGGGGCGCGGCGGTGGGCGCCGCCGCCCTGAGCGCCGGCGTGGTGGTCGAGGCGGTGGCCAGCCGTGTGTGGGCCCACGGCACCGTGTGCCACCTCCGCACCGCCCCGGCGCCCGACGAACCACCCCAGACCTACCGCGCCATCGGCGACTTCTACCTGCCGCTGGCGCTGACCAGCACCATCAGTCTCGCCGTGCAGCCCATGGTGACGTTCTTCATGGGCCTCGCGCAGCACCCGCTGGAATCCCTGGCCGTGCTCCCGGTGGTCAACGCGCTCGTGTTCATCTTCCGCACGCCGGGACTCAGCTTCCAGGAGGCCGCCATCACCATGCTCGGTCGCAGCTGGGCCAACTATCCGGTGGTGCGGCGCTTCGCGACCCTGCTCGGCGCCGGCGCCGCGGCCGGACTGGCCGCCATCGCCCTGACGCCCCTGGTCGACCTGTGGCTGCAGCGCGTGTCCGGTCTCACGCCCGAGCTCGCCGGCTACGCGCGCCTGCCCCTGCGGATCCTCGTGCTGATGCCCGCCCTGAGCGTGTGGCTCTCCCTGCAGCGGAGCCTGTGCGTGGCGACCCGCCGCACCGGCCCCATCACCTGGGCCTCGACCGGTGAGGTGGTGGGGATCCTGGTCGTGCTCCTGCTCACCGTCGTCGGGGCCGGCTGGGTGGGCGCCACCGCCGCGGCCGTCGCCTTCATGGCCGGGCGCCTCGTCGCCAATCTCTACCTCGCGCCCCGCACCGGCCCCCTGAACTCCTAGTCGGACAGGGGGTTGAAGCCTCCCCGGCCGACACCCATATTGGGTGCCGTCACATCACTTCCGGGGTTCAGTTGAGGGGACAACGGGAGCTTCCGTGATGCCGTCCACCGCCTGCCGCCTCGTGATCAGCACCCTGATCGTCCTGGTCGTCTGTCCGGCCCCCGCCCGGGCCGGCCAGACCTCAGCGCCAAACGACACCCTCGCCACCCGCGTGCCCGACCTGCGCGTCAGCGCGCCGGGGGCGCCGTGGGGCGACACCGTCCTGGACGGCGACGAGCTGCGCGACCGGGCCGGCCACAACGTGGCCGAGAACCTGGCGGGACTGCCCGGGGTCGCCGTGGTGCGCCGCGCCGCCGGCGCGGCGGAGCCGGTGATCCGGGGTCTCGGCTGGGAGCGCGTGCAGACCGTGCTCGGGGCCGTGCCCCTCTATGGGGCCTGCCCCGGCCGCATGGACCCGCCGGCGGCCTACCTGACACCGGCGGCGGCCGAGGACGTCGCGATCTTCCGTCGCGGCGGCGGCAACGGCCTCTTCGCCGGCGCCACGGGAGGCGCCATCGTGGCCCGCCCGGACTACCGCCGGCGGGCGGGCGAAGGCACCGGCACCGATCCCTGGCTCGAGGCGGGCTACGAGTCGGCCCGTGAAGCCTGGCAGGTGGGCGGTGGCCTCCGCGGCCGCGCCGACGCGCTCGACACCAAATTCGCCGCCGGCCACACGACGGCCGACGACTACACCGCCCCGGACGGTCGCGTGGTCCCCGCCGGCGCCACCGCCACCACGTTCGCCGGCTCGGTGGCCTGGCTGCCCCGCGACGGCCGGCGATTCTGGTACGCCGGCACCTATGTGCGCGAAACCGACGTCGACTTCCCCTCCCTGCCCATGGACAACGTGGCCACCGACTTCCGCGCCCACAACCTGGGCTGGCTGGAAACGCGCGACGCCGGCTCCCTGCGCCGCTGGGAACTCACCGCGGGATTCTCGGCCATCG
Organism: bacterium; assembly: GCA_020440705.1. Classification (NCBI taxonomy): domain Bacteria; species bacterium. The sequence goes on from JAGRNP010000030.1 coordinate 29,420, forward strand.
ACCACCTGATGGACAACGCCCTGAAGTCCAACCGCGCCATGATGCGCGCCGCGACGGCTGCCGACACCCGCACCTTCGGCGCCCACGCGAACCTCGAGCTCGCGCCGGGCGAGCACTGGACCCTGCGCACCGGCCTGGACGCCAGTCGCCTCGGCCGCGACGCCACCCGCACCCGCGAGATGCTCATGGGCCCCCTGGCCGACAACACCTACGTGGACCGGTCCTGGCCCGACGCCGTGCAGTTCGCCGGCGGCGCCCACCTCGCCCTGACTCGCAACCTCGCCGACGGCCTCGAACTCGAGCTCGCCGGCCGCGGCGACGTGGTCGACAGCCGCGCACGCGCCGCCGACGCGGCGAGCCTCGGCGGCCTGACGGTGCGCGAGCAGTACGTGCGCTTCTACGGCGCCGACGCCGCCGACACCGACCGCACCGAGACCCTCGGCCAGGCCGACCTCGCCCTGCGCGGGGCCTTCGGCGCCGCCGGCGCGAACCGCTGGCAGGTGCGGACGGGCGTGAGCAGCCGGGCCGCCGGCATCACCGAGCGCTACTACGCCTTCGGCCCGGCACCCGGCGGCTACCAGATCGGCGACCCGACCCTCGCGGCCGAAAAGAAGTGGGAGATCGAGGGCGGCGTCACCCTCGGCAGCGACCGTTTCACCGTGGCGGCGAACGTCTTCCACGCCCGGGTGGGCGACTCCATCCTGCCCACCGTGGTCGACCGGCGCGACGTGAACGGCGACACCGTCCCCGATGTCATCAAGGGCTTCGTCAACGTCGACGCCGTCCTGACGGGCAGCGAGGTGGGCGCCGAGTGGCGCCCGACGGCGCGGATCTTCGTGCCGATCACCGTGTCGGTGGTCCGGGGCCAGAACACGACCGACGACCGCGCCCTGCCCGAGATCCCGCCCCTGTTCGGCGCGGCCGAGGTGCGCTGGCAGGCCCTGCCGGGGGCGGACACCTGGCTGCGGGCGGGCTGCACCTTCGCCGCCGACCAGGACCGCATCGACCCCCTCTTCGGCGAGGACGCCACCGCCGGCTGGGCCGTCTGGCACGTGGGCCTGGAGAGTCGTCCGCGCGCCGGCTGGCGCTTCGTGCTGCGGGTCGACAACCTCTTCGACCGGCTCTACAACGACCACCTCACCCGCGAGGCGGTGCTCGCGACGGACGATCTCGCGGCGGGCGACGAGGTGCCGGCGCCGGGACGGAGCGTGACGCTCTCGGCGCGGCTGGAATTCTAGCGGGGAGCGGAGCGGAGAGGCGCGGCGACCTCAGGAGTCGCCGCGCCGGTCCTTCTTGAGCTGGGAACGGCGCTTCTTGTCCTGCAGGCGGCGCTCGCGGCTGGCGCGCGTGGGCTTGGTGGCGCGGCGCGGCTTGGGCGGACGCACGGCCTCGCGCAGCAGCGCGGCCAGGCGCTGCACCACCTCCTCGCGGTTGCGCCGCTGGCTGCGGTGGGCGTCGCTGGCCAGGATCAGGTCGCCGTCGGCCGTCAGCCGGCTGGCCAGGGCACGGCGCAGGCGCTCCTTCTGGATGGGCCCGAAGGCGGCGCTGGCCTCGAGGTTCCAGCGCACCTGGATCCGCGTGTCGGCGGTGTTCACGTGCTGCCCCCCCGGCCCGGACGAGCGGCTCGCGGTGAACTCCAGCTCCACGGCAGGCAGGGTGATGCGGTCGTTGATGAGGATGTCGTCGGCCATGGCTTTGTCACTTCTCCGGGTTGGCCGTATCATAGGGCGCGCCGGGGGCGTCGGCAATCTTCGCCCCTGCGCCACGACCCCGTCGACCGAAAGGGACCGCCGTGATCATCCGCAAGCTGAGCGAGGTCGAGCAGACCTCCGTCGACATGGAAGGCGTCCGGGGCATCACCAAGCAGCTGGTGCTCGGCAGCGGCGACGGCGTGCCGAACTTCTCGTTCCGCGTCTTCACCCTCGCGCCGGGCGGCCACTCGCCCCACCACAGCCACGACGTGGAGCACCTGAACTTCGTGCTCTCGGGCCAGGGCGCCCTGATGGACGGCGAGGGACGCGCCAACCCCCTCGGCCAGGGCGACTTCGCCTTCGTCGCGCCCGGCGACGTGCACCAGTTCCGCAACACCGGCGACGAGCCTTTCGTGTTCATCTGCGCGGTGCCGAAGGCCTACGAGTAGCCCGCGGACGGGGCGGAACGCCGTGCGGAGGAGCAGCCGGCCGGGCCCGGTCGGTGCGGCGACGGATGACTTTCGCCTTCATCGTCGGGGCGTCCGCCGCGTTCGGAACCCTTTTCATCCATTTCGGAATCCGGGGGTAGGCCGGACGAACGTCCGGCCCCGGTCCTTCCCTACGGCTCGACCGGCACCGCCGGCTCCGGCCCCTCCGCCTCCGCGTCGTCCAGCAGGTAGTGCCGGAACCAGGCCAGTTCCCGCGTCTGGTAGTCGATCATGTGGCTCGGCCGGTTGATGCCGTGCCCCTCGCCGGGGTACAGCACCAGGCGCGAGTCGACGCCGTTCAGCTGCAGATAGGTGAACATCTCGACGGACTGGCGCGGGTCCACGGGCTCGTCGTCGAGTCCGTGCATGACGAGGGTCGGCGTGGTGATGCTGCCCGCCCGCGACGCCGGACTGTGCTCCCACATGCGCTGCAGGTCGTCGTCCCAGGGGCGCCGGTAGCCGTCGATGAAGAGCTGCGGGTTGTTCTGGCCCATGGCCGAGGTGTAGTTCCAGATGCCCGCGATGGAGACGGCCGCCTTGAAGCGGTCGGTGCGCGAGACGACGTTGTTGGTCGTCAGGCCGCCGTAGCTGTAGCCGGTGAAGCCGAGACGGTCCGGATCCATGGTGCCCCGCGCCACGAGCTCGTCGACGGCCGCCATGATGTCGCGGAAGTCGTCGGTGCCGTAGTTGCGGTACACGCCCCGCTGGAACTCGAGCCCGTAGCCGGTGCCGCCGCGCGGATTCAGGATGAACACCGCGAAGCCGTTCTTCGCCAGCACCTGCCACGGATAGCGCGTGGTCCAGGCGTCGCCGTAGCGCGAGAAGGGGCCGCCGTGCATTTCGACGATGCCCGGCAGGCGGTCGTTCTCACCGGCGCCCGGCGGCAGGAAGAGAAAGCCCTCCACCGTGACGCCGTCGGCGCCGGGCAGGGCCAGCTTCCGCGCCCGCGGCAGGTCGAAGGCCGCGACCGCATCGTTCACCGAGGCGATCTCCTCCGCCTTGCCGCCCAGCTTGCCCACCATCAGGGCGCCCGGGCGGTCCAGGGCCGTTTCGACCCAGGCCATGACGCCGCCGGCGGCGGTGAATTCGGAGAGCGAGCCGTCGAGGTCGGTGACGCGCTCGATGGCGCCCCGGCGCACGTCGATGCGGTAGAGATCGAGGTCCGTGCCCTCGGCCCCGGGCACGTAGAGGGAGCGGCCCTGCGGATCCCAGCAGGGTGCCGTGCCGGGCGTGCTGCCGTAGCCGCCGAGGGTGGCCGCGGTGGCCCCCGTGAGCACGCGCGTCGTCCCCGACGCCAGGTCGCGCACCACGACATCCTTCAGGTTCAGGTACGCGCGCAGGTCCTCGTCGCGGTCGGTGTACCACGCGAGCTGGCGGCCGTCCGGCGAGAAGGCGGCCAGCGAGGAGTGGCGCGTGGCCGGGGTGATGGGCTCGAGCGTGCCGCCGGCGACGTCGAGCAGGCCGACGCGCTGCTCCTCGTCGACCAGGCTCGAGAAGCGCTCGTTGTAGGTCACGGCCAGGGTCGCGCCGTCGGGCGACCAGGCCACATGGTACGGATGCAGGGGCGCCGCCGTGAGCTGCCGCGGCTCGACCCCGGCGTGCGCCCCGTCGGTGGCCGGGACGAGCCAGAGCTGGGCGTAGGCGTCGGGCTGTTCGAGACGGTCGTACACGGTCCAGTCGCGGCGCTCGGCGGGCACCGGACCGGATGCGTCCCCGGCCGCCGCGGTCGTGTCCGGCGCGGCCGGATCGGCCAGCACCGCCAGCCACTGCCCGTCGGGCGACCACCAGTATTCGTGCACGCCGCCCGGCACGGCGGTCACGGGTCGCGGTTCGGAGCCGTCCAGGGGGTTCACCCACACCTGGGAGGCGTCTTCCAGGGTGCGCAGGAAGGTGAGACTGCCGTCGGGCCGCCAGGCCAGGCCGCCGGTGCCGACGTCGGTGAAGGTCAGCTGCCGCACCGCGCGCGATTTCACCTCGCCCAGGTAGAGGAAGGTCTCGCGGTCGTCGTCGGCCAGCACCCGCCGGGTCCAGCGCCACGCCACGTGGGCGCCGTCGGGCGAGACCGCGGGCGAAACGAGTTGGGGCACCTCGAGAAAGCGGGCCAGGTCGAAATCGGTCGGGCCGGGTTCGTCGGCCGTCGCGGTGTCGGGAACGGCCAGGAGCAGGAGCAGCGGGAGCAGCATGCGCACGGACACGGGACACATCCTTTGCAGGGGAGAACGGCGGGCGGCGGCCCGGCGGACGGGCCTCGCGGGCAAAATAGGAAAGACCGGCAGATTCGGCACAGTCTCGCCCAGCCCGTGCACAATCTAACCGGTCTTTCCAAGCTCGACGGAAGCGTCGTCCCCGGGGGAAGCGGAATCCCAGGATTCCGACAACAGGCCTCGTTTCAAGGAGTTGGGGACTCCACCGATCCGGTTCGGATCTCCAAACCAATCTCTCCCACGATGATGTAAAGCCCCGACCCCCCGTTTCGTATGCACTTGGCCCGATTTTTTTTGGTTGTGCCGCCGAAATTGTGGACGGATCCGGACAATTGCCGCCGGGATAATGAATTGTCGATATCGGGCCCCAAACTTGGGATTCAGCCGTATCGGCCCTTGGGGGAACGGGTTGCTCGCTCCATACACAATTTCGACGGCACAAGGATCGAGTTTGAGTTTTCGCACGCCGGGACGAAGAATCCCTTATTGTAGTGCAGAGCCGCCACCCAATCCGGCGGCCCGTTTTTCGACCCGTCCGAAACAGGGGTGCATACGGTTTGCGGTGGCGCGGCTTTCATAGATGGATGCCAGAGGGGGATCAGTCCGGTGTGGGGGCGCCGGATCCAGCGCCCCGTCGTGCCGAGGGGGAGCCGGATCCGGCGCACCCGGCCGGCGGTCGCGAGGCCACGCACCCGAACACGGCGTCACCCGATCTGTCGTCCGAACTCGAGATCGAG
>JAGRNP010000031.1 GCA_020440705.1 bacterium
ATGACAACCACCCTGCCAATCAAAACGCGCCGCCGACCCGAAAGCCGGCGGCGCCCCACCGAAGATCGCGGAGTGCTCCACCCTACTTCATCGCGCCCCCCTTCAACTCCGGTCCCTCCGGCAACGCCTTGCGCGCGTGGCAGTCCACGCAGGCGAGGGTCGCTCCGTTCTCGTCGTGGCAGCCGAGGCAGTTGCGGTGGAAGGCCATCTTCAGGTCGGGCACGTCCGGCGAGGCCGGATCGTACTCGGCCAGATGGCAGTCGCCGCAGGCGGTCTCGTCGCCGGGTTCCTGGTCGTGGTGGCAGGTGGTGCAGGCCTCGGCCATGTCGACGTGGCCGGCGTGATCGAATTCGACGGGCATGAACCAGTGGCTCACGTCGTCGATCACGACGGTGTCGGGACCGGTGGCGGCGGCGACGGCCCAACCGGCGGCCAGCAGGGCGCAGACGGCGATGACGGCTCTCATGACGGGTCTCCTTTCAGGAAGAACGACAGGATTCCGTCCCGGGGCACGCCCATGCGCTCGGCGCATTCGGCGCAGTAGGAAGGATCCTTCAGGTCGACGTGTTCGGGCAGGAGCGAGGCGCTCATGACGCACCAGCTCAGGTGGCAGTGGACCAGGCCGCAGGTGTGGCCGAGTTCGTGCAGAACCTCCTTGAGCAGGCGCAGGCGCAGACGGTAGGGGTCCGGCGCGTCGCCCGTGAATTCGGGGCGGAGCCGGAAGGTCGAGGCGATGCCGGCGATGCCGTCGAGCTGGGCGCTGCCCAGGACGTGGGCGAAGACCGGCAGGTAGAGGTCGACGTCGGTGACGCCGATGCGACGCACGCCGGGCGCGGGGGTCGGCTGCTGCAGGGCGGCGAGCAGCGTGTCGGCGGAGTACTGGCGGCGGTCGCGGCTGAAGGCGTCGGCGACGGGCAGCTCGAGGTCGGACACCCACACCGGATGGGCCAGGCACACGGCCGCGTCCTCGCGCAGCTGGCGCACCAGGGACGGCGCGATGGCCCCCACGCGGATCAGTTCGACCCCGAGGCGGCTCATGGTGCCGGCCTCCGGTCATCGCGACGCCGGGTCGCCGCCCGGCCGGACGCGTTCCGCACGACCATGTCAGATCCGCTCGATGCCGAACTTGCGCATCTTGTTGTAGAGCGTGACCCGATCGATCCCCAGGGCCTTGGCGGCCTGCGTCACGTTGAACTGGTGGTGCTTCAGGACGCGGCGGATGTGCTGCTCCTCGATGGCGCACAGCGACTCGTCGGTCGCGGCGTACTGGTCGACCTCGCGGCCCGCGAGGGGCAGGTGCTCGCGCTTGATCTCCCGGCCGCGGCACACGACCAGGGCCCGTTCGATGGCGTTGGCCAGCTCGCGCACGTTGCCCGGCCAGGGGTAGTGGACCAGGAACTCGCGCACGTCCGGCGCGAACGACCTCACGTTGCGACCCATGGCGTCGGCGTAGCGCGCCAGGAAGTGCTCGGCGATGGGCAGGATGTCCTCGGTGCGCTCGCGCAGGGGCGGAATCGTGATGGTGAAGACGTTGATGCGGAAGAAGAGGTCGTCGCGGAACTCGCCGTCGCGGACCGCCTTCTCCAGGTCGCGGTTCGTGGCGCAGATGAGCCGGAAGTTCACGTCGATCTCGCCGCTGCCGCCGAGGCGGGTGATCTTGCGGTCCTCCAGGGCCCGCAGCAGCTCGACCTGCACCTTGGGCGAGACCTCGCCCACCTCGTCGAGGAAGAGGGTGCCGCCGTCGGCCAGTTCGATCTTGCCCTTGCGCCGCGCGGTGGCGCCGGTGAAGGCGCCCTTCTCGTGACCGAAGAGCTCGCTCTCGAGCAGGCTCTCGCTGAGGGCGCCGCAGTTCACCGCCACGATGTTGCCGAAGCCGCGCTGGCTGCGCGTGTGGATGTGGCGTGCGACGAGCTCCTTGCCCGTGCCCGATTCGCCGCGGATGAGCACCGAGGTGTCGGTGGGCGCCACCATGTCGGCCAGCTCGAGCACGCGGGCCATCTCGGGGCTCGTCCCCGTGACGATCTCCGGTCCGGACAGGGACAGCTGCTCGCGCAGGTCGGCGTTCTCCCGCGTCAGCGAGACCTTCTCGCAGGCCTTGGCCACGATGCGGGACAGCTCCTCCGGGTCGAAGGGCTTCACCAGGTAGTCGTAGGCCCCTTCCTTGAGGGCGTCGACCGCGGTGTCGACCGAGGCGTAGGCCGTCACGAGGATGATGGCCACGTCCGGGTCCTTCTCGTGCACGCGGCGCTGCAGCTCGAGGCCGTCCATACTGGGCATCTTGATGTCCGACACGATGACGTCGAAGCGGTGCCGACCAAGCAGGCCGAGGGCCTCCTTGCCGCTCGAGGCCGCCTCGACGTCGTAGCCGTCCTCGGTGAACCAGTGGCTCAGCGATTCGCGGACGTGCAGCTCGTCGTCGACGATCAGCAGGCGGGGACTGGTCTTGGTCTTCATCGGACCTCCTCCTCTTCCTTCGCGGCATGGGGCTTCAGGGGCAGCCAGATGGTGAAGCGGCAGCCCTGGCCGGGTGCGGTGTCCAGGTCGATGCGCCCGCCGTGCCCCTTGACGATGCCGTACACCACCGACAGGCCGAGGCCCACGCCTCCGCCCTCCTCCTTGGTCGTGTAGAAGGGCTCGAAGGCGTGGCGGGCGACGTCGGCGACCATGCCGGGACCGTTGTCGGCGACGATGATCTCGGCGCCGGCGGTGGCCGGGCGGGTCGTCACCTCGAGGCGCCCGCCCTCGCGCATGGCCTGGGCGGCGTTGATGAACAGCGCCATGAGCAGCTGCTGGATCTTGTTGCGGTCGACGAGCGCCGGAGGCACGGCGGGGTCGAGGTTCATGACCGTCTCGACGGCGTTCAGCTCGAACTGGTGGTTGACGAGGAAGAGCGACTTCTCCACCACGTCGTTCAGGTCGGTGGCCGTGATCTCGCCGCTGCCGCGATGGGCGAAGGTGAGCAGCTGGGCGACGATCTCGCCGCAGCGCGTGGCCTCCGAGCTGATCGACTCGAGGTAGCCCAGGTTCTTGCGGCACTCCTCGCTCATCTCGGGCTTGTCGATGCGGCGCAGCAGGATCTTGGCGTAGGTGACGACGCTGGCCAGCGGGTTGTTGATCTCGTGGGCCACCACCGCGGCCAGCTTGCCCAGCGAGGCCATCTTCTCCACCTGCACCATCTGGTCCTGGGCCCGCACCAGCTCGTCGGTCTTGGCGGCCACGCGCTGCTCGAGGGTGCGTCCCCACTCGAGCAGCTCGGAGCGCGCGTCCTTCAGGTCGAGGGCCAGCGTGTTGAAGGCGCGGTCGAGGGCGCCGATCTCGTCGGCCGACTCGTCGTCGATGCGCACGGTGAGATCGCCGGCGGCCAGCTTGCGCGTCTGCGCGGTGAGGTGAGCCACCCGGCGGTACACGATCTCGCGCCCGGTCAGGTAGATCACGATCACGCCGAGCACGACGCCGACCAGGCCGGCCAGGCCCATGCCGGCCATGTTCCGCTCGCGCGCCTGGTGGAAGGCCTCGAGATCGAGGTCGATGTCCATGACGCCGAGCAGGGCGTTCGGACCCTCGGTGGTGTGGCACTCGGTGGTCGAGCAGGTGGGGCGGTTCAGCAGCACGTGGCTCACGGCCAGGGTCTGCTCGCCGGCGGCCTCGACCACGCGCGCCCGCTCCTCCGGCGGCAGGTTCGGCGGCGGCGGCGACTCGCGGTGGCAGATGAGGCAGCGGTCCTGCCGCAGGTCGAGGGTCACGCCGATCTCGTCGTGGTCGGTCGAGTAGGCGATCTGGCCGCCCTTGGTGTAGATGCGGATGAGCTTCACGTCGCGGTGGGCGGCGAAGTCGTCGATGGTGCTCTGGATCCTGTCGCGCGCGTTCACCTTCATCGAGGCCTGCAGCACCGCGTCGGCCGTCTCGGCCAGCTCGAGCGCATTCTGGCGCACGATGTCGATGGTGGCCTCTTCCTGCAGCTTCACGTTGATGAGGGTGGTGACCAGGAACACGGCCGCCAGCAGCACCGACGTGATGATCGTCATCTTGCCCGCCACGCTCAGCTTCACGTCCGACCTCCCGGTCGGGGCGCCGGATCACGCGACCCGGCGCCCTTGGTCTCGCGGCCCTACTGCGTCAGTTCCACGTACGGATCCTTCGGTCGGGCCCGCTGGCCCAGCGGACCTTCGGGGAAGACCGGCAGATACTTCACGGCCATGGAGAAGGCGAACACGCCGATGGCGACCATGCCCATGGAGATGACGAACTCCATCCAGTGGGGCCGGTAGTCGGCGCCCGTGCCGAGCTGGAAGGCGGTCACCGCCGTGTTCATGCGGTTGAACATCACGCCCAGCACCACCAGCAGCTGGGTGGCGCTCAGCCACAGCAGGTTGCGCCGCACCTTCTTCTGGAAGAGCAGCAGCATCGGCACCACGCCGCCGATGACGTACTCGGCCAGGAAGAACAGCGACGCCTTGTCGAAGCGGAAGACGTACTGGAAGGCGCCACGCACGATCAGCTCCTCCATCCGGATCACCAGGTACACCATCAGCATCACGGCCGTGGCCCGGCCGATGCCCCGCAGCTGGGCGCTAGGCAGATGGTGGCCGAAACCACGCAGGCTGAGCCACGACTCCACGTTGGTCATGGCCAGACCCAGCACGATGGCCGAGACGAAGAAGAGGATCGGGAGGATCGGCGAGTACCACAGCGGGTGCAGCTTCTGCGGCACGATCACGTAGAGCGTGCCCAGCGAGCTCTGGTGCATGGTCGACAGCAGCACCGCCGCGATGACCAGGCCCGGCGTCAGGTAGCGGTGCATCCAGTGGGCCCACTTCGTGCGCCCGAAGCGCTCGAACACCAGCGGCAGGAACTCCAGGAAGAGCACCGTCGTGTACAGCATCACGCACCAGCCCACCTCGAACATGACCGAGTGGGGGTTCCAGAAGACGAGCGGGTGCCAGATGTTCCACGGCCGGCCGAGGTCGACCAGCAGCGCCGCGATGACGATCAGGTAGCCGAGGAACGCGGTGAGCACCGCCGGCCGCGCCAGGGGCTTGTACTTCTCGAGCCCGAAGACGTACACCACCGCCGTGACCGTGAAGCCGCCGGCGCCCAGGGCCACGCCGCACAGCAGGTCGAAGCCGATCCAAAGGCCCCAGGGCATCTGGTCGCTCAGGTTCGAGATCGAACCGATGCCCATGGTGTAGCGCCGGAACAGCGCCACGGCGAGCAGCCCCATCAGGATGACGAAGAACGTCGACCAGAAGTGGAGCTGGCGGAACTTGAACCTACTCATGATGGTCGCCTCCGTTTTCGCGCTCGGCCTTGGCCACGGCGTCCTTGCGGTTGCCCAGCCAGTACATGCCGCCGAGGAAGGTGCCCCAGACGGGGATGATCTGCGGCAGCTTCTCGAGCACCTGCCAGGTGAGATGCGGCATATCCTGTTCGGGCACGTTGTCGGGCAGGCCGGAGTCCTTGGCGGGCTTGCTCAGGAGCATGAGCACGCTGGTGCCGCCGGCCTCCTTCTCGCCGTAGATGCCGTCGACGTAGGTGTCGGGATGGGCGTTCAGACGGCGGCGGGCCTCCTTGAGCATCATCTCGCGCGGGCCCCAGGTGGTGGCGCCGGTGGGGCAGATGCTCGCGCAGGCCGTGGGCAGGCCCTCGGTGACGCGATGCACGCACATGTCGCACTTGCGGATGCGGGGATTGGCCGACTCCCACTCGTAGGTGGGCACGCCGAAGGGGCAGGCCATCATGCAGTAGCGGCAGCCCATGCAGCGGCCGCCGTCCCACACGACGGGTCCCTCGGGCTTCTTCTCCAGCGCCGCCACCGGACACACCGACACGCAGGTCGGATGCTCGCAGCTCATGCACATGTGGCGGGCGTACTGGTCGTTGCCGAGGTCCTCGACCCAGGTGAACGATTGGTGGTCCAGTTTGTCCGGCTTGTGGGCGGGCTGGTCGTGCTCGGACTGGCAGGCCTGCTCGCAGGCCCCGCAGCCGATGCAGCGACTCTGGTCGAAAAGAAGAGCGTACGTGGACATGACTTCTCTCTTTCCGGCGCGCGGCGCGGCGGCCGCGGCGTCTGGTGGTGTTGGATTTCTATATGGGCGTTGAACAACACCACATCCAGTTAAAAATTTAACGAATTGATACCAAAACACTGTCATTTAAGGCTTTATGCAATTGTTCGAAATTGAAAACATTGTCGTTTCCCGCAATTTGGTGGGATTTTAAGTGGTGTCGTGCGATGGGGTTGGCGGGGTCGCCGCACCCGGCCGGCGGACTTTCGAGTTTCACTTACGCGGGTGCCGGGCGTTGAGGATTTCAACACCACGGGCGGGAGTGCGGAAATCCACAACGGTCGTCGGCGCGGGTGCGACCTTCCCGGAGGGTTTTTGCGGCCGGTCGGGCAGGAGACGGAATCGTGGATCTGACGAACGGTCGGACGAACGGTCGGGGAGCGGGTCGGGCAGGGCCGGCCGGGCGATCGGTCGGGACCGGGTCAGGTCCGCCCGTGCCGCAGGCGCTCCGGCTGATCGATGATCCACCCCGCTCGGCGCTGCACGTCGATGATGTCGACGGCCTCGCGGCAGTGGAAGGCGAGCAGGTCGCCGAGGGTGCGGAAGCCCTGCTGCTGCAGCCGCGGCACCATGCGGAACCACAGCTCGGCCGAGACGAGGGCGTCGCCGAGGGCGGTGTGGCGGCCGTGCAGGTCGATCTGGTAGAGCTCGCTGAGGGTCTCCAGTTCGAACTTCTTCAGGGTCGGGTTCAGCAGCGAGGCCAGGCGCAGGGTGTCGATGAAGACCCGGTCCTGCCACGGCTGGCCGTGGCGCCAGCACTCGCTGCGCAGGACGGTCAGGTCGAAGCAGATGTTGTGGCCGATGATCACGCGCCCCGCGGCCATGCGCTCGAAGTCGGCGAAGACCTCGGGGAACTGGCGCGCGTCGGCCACCATCTCGTCGGTGATGCCGTGCACGGTGGTCGATGCGGGCGGAATGGGGATGTCCGGATCGACCAGGTCGTCGATCATCCGGCTGCGGAACAGCCGCGTGCCGTGGGCGGTGACGGCGCCGAGGGAGACGATGCGGTCGGTCTTGGCGTCCAGGCCGGTGGTCTCGGTGTCCATGACGACGACGGGCAGCTCGTCGAGCGGCGTGGCGAGGGAGAGTTCGACCGGGGGCGGCGGCACGTCGTGCAGGTCGAGATCGAAATCGACCTCGGGCAGGTGCCGGTCGAGCTCGATGGGCGGGAAGATGATGATGGCGCCCTCGTCGTCGGCCAGGGGCGTGACCGAGCCCTGCAGCTCGACGCCGTCGAGGCGCTCGAAGACGGTCTCGATGGCGCGGCCGGCCTTCGCCGCCTTCTCCAGGGCATGGCGCACGCTCTCGCGGCTGAGGGCGGCGAAGACCGAGGTGCCCACCCGTGCCCGCTCGGCGCCCAGAAGCTGCTTGGCCCCCGCGTTGAGCAGGCTCACCTGCCCCTCGTCGGTGATCACGACGACGCCGCTGCGCAGCGCCGCGAGCACCGCCACCAGGCGCCGGTCCGGGGCCCGGCGCTCGCGGGTGACCTCGTTCTGGTACATGCGCAGGGAGCCCAGCATGGCCTCGATCTCGACCGGCGTGCGGGCGGGCGCGTCGGGCAGCTGGGCGCGGCGGTCGGCCACCAGGTTCAGCACGCTGGTGCGCGCGCTCTCGATGCCCCGGCCCAGGCGCCGCGCCAGGAACCACACCCACACCAGCAGCACGATGGCCACGGCCCACGAGCCCGCGATGACGATCTGCAGGCTCGTGGCCGGACGGGCGCCCGTGAACATGTGCGGCGCGAGCGACGCCGCCCCGAGGGCGGCGCACACGCCCGCCCAGATCATGCGGGACTGGATCTTGCGGTAGGTGGGTCGGCGCATGGGGGCGATTCTAGCAGGATCGCCCCCGTTGTCGCCGTTTTTGTGGGGCGGCGGCAGCCGCCCCCTCCGCTCAGCGGTACAGCGCCTTGACGTCGCCGAAGGAGCGGGACTCGAAGCCGACCGCGCCGCGCTGCACCTGGAAGTGGACCGTGAACGAGGTGTGCGTGCTGAAGGATCCGTCCGGGCTCGGCGAGTAGCCCGCCTCGGTCCGGTACGAGAAACGATAGCTGCCGGAGCCGGGCAGGGGCCCGGAGAAGACGAAGAACGGGCCGCCGGCCACCGCCGTCTCGTCGAAGACGACGCCGTCGCCGGCCGCGGGGACGAGGTCGACGATCGACACCCGCACCTCGCCCTCGCTGCCGAGCAGGACGAAGCCGGTGTAGACGGAGCCCGGGGCCGCCGCGAAATCGACGCCGTACTCGGCATACGCCCCCATCTCGCGCGGACGCGAGAAGAAGCCGCCGTCGATGTACAGGTCGCCCGAACTGTGGATGATGACGGCGTCGCCGAAGTCATCGACGTCGAACTGCTGCCGGGCCAGGACGTTCGCCTCGAGGGTGCCGAACGAGACCTCCAGGAGTTCGGGCCCCAGCCCCGCGGTCAGGACGGTGTCGGCCAGGCCGACCACCGGCTGGTCGAGGGTGCGGATGAACGCCCCCACGCCACCGGACGGCGCGGAGACGGAATCGGCCCGGGCCGCCGCAGCGGCTGCCGCCGACAGTCCGACCAGCACCAGGAACGAGAAGAAACGGAAACGACGATGCGGACGCAGGCGCGAGATCATGGATCCTCCCCCTTGCTCGAGATCCGTGTGGGGCCCGTTGATGATGGAGATACGGAGGGGCGCCGCGCGGGTCAATGGGCGGACTGCCCCGACCGGTGGGAATCCCCTTGTCAGCGGTACCGCCGGTGGTACATTGGGGCCAACTCAGCCGGGAGCCGCCATGATCAAGAATCCCAGACTGCGCGCCCTCGTCGGCATGGCCCTCGGGGCCGCGGCCGGCGCCAGCCTCTGCCTCAGCATCCTGCCCCTGACCTTGTACCAGGCCCGCATCGGTGACGAGACCGTCCTAGCCCGCATGCTCATGCCGTACGTGCCCCACGTGGCCATGGTGTGGGTGGCCGGCGGGTGGGGCGCGGCGCGCGTGGGCTTTCCCCTCGGCGGCGGCGCCGTGATGGCCCTGGCCGGACTGGCCTCGGCCCTGTTCGCCTTGTGGTCGGCCCTCGAGCCGGGCGCCTCGACCATGACGGTGAAGATCCTCGCGGTCGGCGGCCTGACGGGCCTGGTGTACGGCTTCCTGGGCGGCCTGCTGCTGGGACGCGTCCTGGCCACGCCGGGCGCCGCGTCCGACGACGACGCCCTGCCGGAGGTCGGCAAGCCGTGATCGCCGACCTGCGCGACTTCCTGCTGCACCACCACCCCTTCGACCAGCTCACGGCCGACGAGCGCGAGCGCGTGCACGGCGCGGCGCGGCAGCGGGAGTTCGCCGCCGGCCAGGTGGTCGTGCGGCCGGGCGGTCCGGTCAGCAAGTGCCTGTTCATCGTGGCGGCCGGGAGCGCGCGGCTCGAGCGCGACGCGTTCACCGGGCGCACCCTCGAGGAAGGCGACTGCTTCGGCTACCCGTCGATCCTCAGCGGCAACAGCCCCACCGCCGCGGTGGTGGCCGAGAGCGACCTGACGGTGCACTGCGTCCCGGCCGACGTCTTCAAGGGCCTGCTGGGCAACGCCGCCTTCGCCGAGTTCTTCCTCAAGGACCTGGGCGAGCGCCTGCGCCTGGCCGCGGCGAGCGCGCCGGGCACCCTGGGCGGCGAACTGACGACGCCGGTGGGCGAACTGGGCCTCAGGCCCCTGGTGCGCGTGGCGCCGGACGCGACCGTGGGCGATGCCGCGCGGGCCATGGGCCGGGCCGGCGAGGACGTGGTGCTGGTCGACACCCTGCCGCCCGGCATCGTCACCGACCACGACTTCCAGACCAAGGTGCTGGCCGAGGATCGCGGCCCCGCGACGCCGGTGCGCGAGGTGATGACGCCCGACCTGAAGACCCTGCCCGCCGACACGCCCGTGCACAGCGCGCTGCTCTACATGCTCGAGGAGCGCATCCACCACCTGCCGGTGACGCGCGACGGCGACCTCGTGGGCCTCGTCTCGGCCACCGACCTGCTGCGCCACCAGACGCGCAACCCGCTCTACCTCACGCGGCAGCTCGAGCGCCTCGAGGATCCGGCGGCCCTGGCCACGTACAGCGCCAACGCGGCGGCCATGATCGAGCGGCTCTACGGCGGGGGGCTGAAGGTGGCCCAGGTGGGGCGCATCTTCTCGTCGGTGAACGACACGCTCATGCGGCGGCTGCTGCGGCTGGCCGAGACCGAGCTCGGTCCGGCGCCCTGCCCCTACGCCTGGCTCGTGTTCGGGTCCGAGGGGCGCATGGAGCAGGCCCTGATCACCGATCAGGACAACGCGCTGGTGTACGCCGAGGCGGGCGCGGCGCAGGCGGCCTACTTCGCGCGGCTGGCCGAGGTCGTGGTGGGGCACCTGCTGACGGCGGGCTTCCCCGAGTGTCCGGGCGGCTACATGGCCACCAACTGGTGCAAGCCCCTGGGCGACTGGCTCGAGCTCATGCGCGGCTGGATCGAGACGCCCGGCCCCGAGAGCCTGATGATGGTGGGGATCTTCTTCGACTTCCGCAGCGTGGGCGGCGGGCTCGACGTGGGCGCCATGGAGGACGTCGTCACCGGCGCCGCCGACAACCAGATCTTCATGGCCCACCTGGCGCGGCAGTCGCTCGGCTTCCGGCCGCCGCTGAACTTCTTCCGGCAGATCCAGGCCGACGACGGCATGGTCGACCTGAAGACCGGCGGCATCGCGCCGATCGTGGCGTCGGGCCGGGTGCTCGGCATCGCGGCCGGCACGCGCGAGCGGCCCACCCGCGCGCGCTACGAGGCCGCCATCGCGGCCGGCCTGATCAGCGACGACCTCGGCCAGACCGTCATCGAGACCTACCGCTTCCTGCTCGGCCTGCGCCTGGAGACCCAGCTGCGCGTGCTGCGCGAGCGGGGCGCGCCCGACAACCGCATCCGGCTGAAGGACCTCTCCTCCCGCGACCACCGCCACCTGAAGGACGCCTTCGGGGTGATCCGCGAACTGCAGGAGAAGGTCGGGCACCGCTTCCGGGTGAACCTGCTGGGCTGACGACGGGCCCGCCGCCCGCTACGACGCCTGCGCCGCCATCGCCTGGCCCACCTGCTCCTTGAGCACGCCCGCCACCGCCGCGACGATCATGGAGATCTCCGCCGCCGTGATGGCGAAGTGCGGCGTGAAGCGCAGCCCGTTGCGCCCGCCGTGGATCATGTGGATGCCCCGCCGGCGCAGCTTCTCCTCCAGCCCGCCCACGCCGTTCACCGGACACAGCACCGGATCGAGCTCGATGTTCACCATCAGGCCCGTGCCCTCGACGCCCGCGACCAGCTCGCCGAACGTGTCGGCGAGGGCCGCGAGCTCGGCGCGCAGCTGCTCGCCGCGGGCGCGGATGTTCTGCCTGAGCCCGTCCTCCATGGCGCCGAGCACCGCGCAACCCACCTCCAGGGCGCGCGGGCAGGTGGTCATGGTGTTGCCGTAGACGCCGGTGCGGTAGAGGGCCGCCGCCGCGCCGGAGAGGGCCAACACCGACAGGGGGTACTGCCCGGCGTTGAGGGCCTTGGAGAAGGTCTCGAGGTCGGGCGCCTCGCTGTTCTCGAACCCCGGGTAGTCGACGAGGCTCAGGTGTCCGGTGGCGCGGAAGCCGGCCTGGATCGAGTCGCACACCAGCAGCGCGCCGTGCTCGCGGGTCAGGCGGCGGGCCAGGTCGTAGTACTCGGGCGTGAGCGCCAGGCCCGGCTCGCCCTCGCCCATCACCGGCTCGATGAAGAAGCCCTCGAAGAAGATCCCGTGGGCCGCGGCGCGGGCGAAGGCCTGCTCCAGCCCCACCGTGTCGTTGGGCTCGACGAGGATGAGCTGGTCGCGCCCGCGGAACGAGGCCAGGTGGCTCTTGTAGGTGGCGAGGGTCGAGCCCGAGATGCGCGCGGCCGGATCGGTGCGCCCGTGGAAGCCGCCGGCCAGGCTGAGGTACTTGATCGTCTTGCCCTCGTGGGGCGCGCCCGACGTCGTCTGCGTGAAGGCGTGCAGGTCGGTGATGCGGGCGGCCATGGTCACCGACTCCGAGCCGCTGTTCAGGCAGATGAACCGGTCATAGGGGCATCCGCCGCGGGTGTGGCCGATCTCGGCGCGCAGGGCCGCGGCGAAGCGCTGCTGCGAGACGCTGGGCGTCATCACGTTGGCCATGACCCAGGGCTTGGCGAGGGCTTCGACCACCGCGGCCGGGGCGTGGCCCAGGCCGAGCATGCCGTAGCCGCCCGAGTCGTGCACCACGGCGCCGCGCGTCGTCACGATCCACGGACCCCGGGCCGCGAGCGGCACGTACGGGCTGCGCGCGGCGGCGCCGTAGAAGTTCAGGAAGCCGTCCTGCAGTCCGGCGCAGACGGCGTCCTCGTCACCGGTGGTCAGGTCGGCCAACTCGCCCCGCCGGGCCAGGTCGCGCGCCTCGGCGAGGGCGGCGCGCACGGCGTCCTGCAGGTCGGCGTCGTGGACGAGAAAGGGCAGGATCACCTCGTCGGGCAGGCCCGGCGTGGCGCTCGGGCCGGTCAGGGTGCGCAGGGTGGTCAGGTCGTCCCAGGGCGTGGTCATGGCGGGTCCTCCGCGTTCGGTCGGGGTTCGTCGGTTCGGGAAATCGGGAGCCGGGGCCGGGCCGCTCAGGCCCGCCCGCGTCGTCGCGCCGCTTCGGCGGCCGCCACCTCGCGGTAGGCGTCGCGGAAGGGCATGCCGTCGCGCACGAGGGTCAGGGCGCGCTCGGTGGCGTAGAGCTCGTCGGTGAGTGCGGCCGCGCAGCGGTCGGCGTCGATCTCGAGCCCGGCCAGGACGATGCCCATGGCCCGCAGGCTGTCGAGGGTCACGGCCACGCCGTGGAAGAGCGGCCCCTTGGTGAGCTGCACGTCGCGGTTGTAGCCGGACATGAGGCTCGTCGTCAGGCCCTTGACCTTGGTCTCCTCGCCCACGACCACGTGGTAGCGGGCGCGCACGAGCTCGAGCACGTCGGCGTTGCGCTTCTGGGGCATGATCGAGCTGCCGGTGCAGGCGGCGTCGGGCAGCCGGACGATGCCGAACTCGCGGGTCGAGAAGAGCAGCAGGTCGGTGGCCAGCCGGTTCAGGCCGTCCATGACCTGGGCGCAGGCCGTCAGCAGCAGGGCCTCGGTGCGCCCGCGGCTGAGCTGGGCGTGCAGGGGGTTCTCCTGCACGTGGGCGAATCCCAGCTCGGCCGCGGTGCGCTCCCGGTCGATCCCGAGCACCGGCACGCCGAAGCCGGCGGCGGTGCCCAGGGGCGAGCGATCGACCAGGGTGCGGACGTGGGCGAGCAGAGCGCCGTCGTCCGCGGCCGCCGCGGCGAAGCTGCCGAGCCACACGGCGACGGTGGTCGGCATGGCGGCCTGCATGTGGGTGTAGCCCGGCAGGGAGACGTCTCCCTGCCGGGCGACCACGTCGGCCAGGCAACCGACGTGGGCCTCGACGGCCGCGAGCAGCGCATCGAGGCGATCCTTCTCCCACAGGCGCAGGGCGGTGAGCACCTGGTCGTTGCGGGAGCGTCCGGTGTGGATCTTCCGGCCCGCGTCGCCGCAGCGGCGGGTCAGGAAGTTCTCCAGGGCCGTGTGCCCGTCCTCGTCGGCGGGGGTGATGGGAAAGTCGCCCCGCGCCGCCTGGCCCGCGGCCTCGGCCAGTCCGGCCTCCAGGGACCGCAGCTCGGCGGCTTCGAGCACGCCGATGCCGTGCAGCATGCGCGCGTGGGCCAGCGAGGCGCGGCAGTCGTACCCCACGAGCTGCTGGTCGAGCACATGGTCGTCGCCGGCCAGGAAGCCCTCGAGCCAGGGGTCCGGAGCCCCCTCGCGGGTCCAGAGCGTGCTCATACCGGCACCACGCCCCGCCGCTGCAGGATCGCGTGATGGGCCTTGAGCCGGATGGCGTTGATGCGGATGAAGCCCTGGGCGTCCATCTGGTCGTAGCCGCCGGCGACCTCCATGCTCGACAGCTCCTGGTCGTACAGCGAGCTGGGGCTGTAGCGCGCCACCGGGTACACGGCGCCCTTGTACAGCTTCACCACCACGTGGCCGTCGATCAGCTCCTGGCTCTTGGCCACCGCCGACATGAGGAAGTCCATCTCGGGGCTGAACCAGAAGCCGTTGTAGATGATCTCGGCGAGCTTGGCCGCGAGCATGTCGCGCAGGCGCATCACCTCGCGGTCCATGGCGAGTCCCTCGAGGTCGCGGTGGGCGGCCAACAGGATCGTCCCGCCGGGTGTCTCGTACACACCCCGCGACTTGACCCCGACGAAACGGTTCTCGACCATGTCGAGCCGCCCGATCCCGTTGGCGCCACCCACCGTGTTCAGGTACCGGAAGAGTTCGAGGGCACCCTTCACCGAGGTGCCGTCGTCGAGGTTGGTCACGCCGGTGGGGATGCCGTCCTTGAAGACGATGCGCAGGTGCGTGGGCGAGTCGGGCGCCTTCTCCGGCGTGACGGTGCGCGAGTAGACGTCCTCGGGGCAGACCGTGTCCGGCTCCTCGAGGATGCCCGCCTCGTGGCTGATGTGCAGCAGGTTGTCGTCTTCGCTGTAGGGCTTGGCCGCGGTCGACTTGACCTCGATGCCCTTGGCCGCCGCGTAGTTGATCATGTCGGTGCGGCCCTTGAAGGCCGCCAGGAAGGCCGGATTCTTCCAGGGCGCGATGACCTTCAGGTCGGGCGCCAGGGCGTGGTAGGCCAGCTCGAAACGCACCTGGTCGTTGCCCTTGCCCGTGGCGCCGTGGCTGACCCACGCGGCGCCCTCCTCCCGCGCGATCTCGACCTGCCGCTTGGCGATGAGCGGGCGCGCCACGGCGGTGCCCAGCAGGTAGCGCCCCTCGTAGACGGCGTTGGCGCTGATCATGGGAAAGATGTAGTCGCTGACGAACTCGGCCTTCAGGTCCTCGGTGCGCACCTTCACGGCGCCGCAGGCCAGCGCCTTCTGCCCAGCGGCGGCCAGGTCGTCGTCCTGGCCCACGTCGGCGATGTACGCGACGACCTCGAAGCCCTGGTCGATGAGCCAGGCGAGGATGATGCTGGTGTCCAGACCGCCGCTGTAGGCGAGGACGACCTTTTCCTTGGGGCTGTTCTGCTGCTTGCCCTGGGCCATGACCGGAGCTCCTGTCGTCGGGTGTCACGGGGTGAAGGGGGCAAGGTAGCGGCGCATTTATGATTTGAATAATCGATTATAATAAGTTATTGATGACTCAGAATGAGTTTACTCCACCCGGGGATCACGGCCTTCCAGGCCATCGCGCGGCTGGGCACCGTCCATGCCGCGGCCCAGGAGATCGGACTCAGCCAGACCGGCGTGACGCAGCGCATCCGGGGGCTCGAGCGGGACCTGGGCGTGACCCTCTTCGTCCGCTCCCGGCGCGGCATGCGGCTGACGACCGAGGGCGAGGCCCTCGTCCGCTGGTGCCAGCGGGTGGGCGATCTCGAGGGCGAGCTGATCTCGTTCATGGGGCGCGAGGCCCCGGCCGGCGCGGTGCGCGTCACCCTGACGGGACCGTCGAGCCTGATGCGGCGCCGGGTGATCCCGGCGGTGGCGGGGGTGCTCGCCCGGCACCGGGGCGTGGTGGCGACCTACCTGCTGGACGACCAGGGCGGCGGTCTGGCCCACCTCAAGCAGGGCACGGCCCAGCTGGCCGCCCTGCCCCGGACCGAGGTCGTGAACGAAGTCGACGCCAAGCTGCTCGCGCCGGTGCGGCTGCGGCTGCTCGGCCCGGCGGCGTGGGCGGGGCGGGACCTGGCGGAGATCGTCCGCGCCGAGCGGATCATCGACTTCAACGCCCAGGACGCGGCGACCCTGGACTTCCTGCGCGAACACGGGCTGCCGACCGAGGGATTGCGGCAGCGCCACTTCGTGAACAGCCCGGACGCCCTGGCGGAACTGGTGGCCGCCGGACGGGGTTTCTCGGTGCTGGAAGAGGAATTCGCGGCGCCGTTCCTGGCGGCCGGTCGGCTCTTCGACCTGGCCCCACGACAGGTGCTGCAGCAGGAATTCGCGCTGGCCTGGTACCCGCGCCACGAGATGCCCGGCTACTTCCGGGACATCATCGACGCGGTGGGGTGAGCGGAAAGACGAAGGAACACGGAGGACTTCCGGGGCAGGGACGCCCGACAGAGAAGGCCCCGGCCGGGACGGATCCCGGTCGGGGCCTTCGGCATGCCGGCGCGGGCGGGATTTACCGAAACAATACGCTCCGGCCCCGGCGGCGCGGCCCGCACGGAACTAGAATGGGGAGATCGACAGACCTCCACCGGAAGGATCCCGCCATGACCACCACGCGCACCATCGGCCGCTCGGGCCGCGAGATCTCCGCCATCGGGCTCGGCTGCATGGGCCTGTCCGAGTTCTACGGCCCGCCCACCGCCGAACAGGACGCCGTCGCCCTCCTCCACGCCGCCATCGACCTCGGCGTGACCCACTTCGACACGGCCGAGATGTACGGCATGGGCCACAACGAGACCCTGCTCGGCAAGGCCTTCGCCGGCCGCTGGCAAGAGGTCTTCTTCGCCACCAAGTTCGGACCGCTGCGCGACCCCGCGACGGGCGCCTTCACGGGCGTGGACGGCTCGCCGGCCAATGTGCGTCGCGCCGTCGAGGGCAGCCTGCAGCGCCTGGGCGCCGAGACCATCGACCTCTACTACCTGCACCGGGTCGATCCGGCCACGCCCATCGAGGAGACCGTGGGCGAGATGGCGAAGCTGGTCGCCGAGGGCAAGGTGCGCTGGCTGGGGCTGTCCGAGGCGGGCAGCGACACCATCCGGCGGGCCTGCGCGGTGCACCCCATCACGGCCCTGCAGACCGAGTACTCGATCTTCAACCGCAACATCGAGAAGAGCATCCTGCCGGTGTGCCGCGAGCTGGGCGTGAGCCTGGTGGCCTACTCGCCGCTGGGGCGCGGCATGCTCACCGGACGCTTCAAGCAGGCCGCCGACGTGGCCACGGGCGGCGACTACCGCGGCGCGGGCCTGCCCCAGTTCAGCGACGAGAACTTCGCGGCGAACCGGGCCCTGGTCGACCGCATCGAGAACGTGGCCGCCGACCTGGGCGCCACCGCGGCGCAGGTGGCGCTGGCCTGGGTGCTGGGGCGCGGCGACGACGTGGTGACCATCCCCGGCACCACGAAGCTCGCCAACCTCACGGCGAACCTCGGCGCCTACGGCGTGCACCTCGACGACGCGGCGCGCGCCGTGCTCGACGAGCTGAGCGACCGGGTGCAGGGCACGCGCTACCCCGCGGCGTCCATGCGGGCGGTGCAGGAAGACTAGCGCGCGTCGCGGTCGGGCAGGGGCCCGACGGCGGGCAGGGTGGTCTCGCGCGGGTCCTGGGTGAGGATCTGCAGGGTGCGGCCGCTGCCGGCGGGCGCGGCGTAGTCGTCGGGTCGCGGGCCGCCGGGCGGGCCGAGGCAGATGGTGAGCCAGCCGTCGTCCAGGCGCCAGATGCCCCGCGACGACCAGGCCGTGTCGGCGCGGGCCGCGGTCGGGTCGCGGAAATCCATGTCGATCCGCCAGGGCAGCGTGTCGCCGCGCGCCGTGAAGGTGCCCATGGTGACGCGGCCGGCGCTGGCCCAGAGGAACTCGTCGCCGGTGACGATCAGGCGGGCGTCGTCCAAACGCGGGCGCGGGGTCTCCAGGCCGTCGATGACCAGGGCCGTGAAGATCCAGGTGCCCTGCAGGCGCGCGGCCGGCCGGGACGCTTCCGGTTCCGCCGCGGCCGCCGGGCGAATGCCCCCCATCGCCGCCGGGCCGATGCCCCCCGCCGCCAGCACCAGCCAGCCGATCAGCGCCGCGGTTCTCATGGCGTGCCCGCCGCCGGGCCGCTCGCGGCGGCGGCGTCCGGGGCCTGGTCTTCCGACGCGCCATCCGGCTCGCCCGCCCCGACCGCCGGCTCGGCCACCCACCCGTTGGCCGCCAGCCAGCCGTGAGCCTGTTCGCTGCGCTCGGTGTGCACCAGCCACAGCAC
Source organism: bacterium (assembly GCA_020440705.1). Taxonomy (NCBI): domain Bacteria; species bacterium. Next base: position 18,004 of record JAGRNP010000031.1, read on the forward strand.
GCGGGCGCCCTTGCCGAAGCGCGAGGTCTCGTCGATGAGGGCGAGCCTGTCGTTCTTCTCCAGCATGAACAGGGGCAGCAGCCAGGCCAGGGCCTCGGCCGGCACCACCGGTTCGGTGCCCGGCTCGTCGCCGGCCCGGCTCCACACCGACAGCCCGGTCAGGCCCCGCCGGATGCGCACCGACCACAACTCGGGATCGGTCTCGTTGCCGAAGAGCAGCCGCGCGCCGTCCTCGGTGAACTGGTGCGGGCCGATCTCGGGTCCCGTGCGCACCCCGACGGCGTAGACCAGGGGCACGTGGGCGTCGGCCAGGGCCACGCGGGCGAAGAGCAGGTTCAGGGCCTCGTTCGCCGTCACGCCGAGGGCCGCCCGACGCGTGTCCATCTGCGAGCGCAGGAGCACGTTCTCGTCCAGCGCGTTGCCGTAGACCACCTTCAGCCCCTCCTGCTCGGCGTCGCGGCACTTGGTGGCGTCGGCGTCGATGATCACCGCCTCGTGGCCGTAGTCGCCCAGCACCCGCGTGATCAGCCGACCGAAGGGATCGGCCCCGAACACGGCGAAGCCCTTGCCGGTGGGCCGGCGCACGCCCAGCAACCGGGCGAGGAGCCCCGCCGTGGCCCCCTGCACCACCACCGTCGCGGCGATGACCAGGAAGACCAGCGCCCGCAGCTGGGCCCCCACCTCGCTGCCGTCGTGCGAGAGCCGTTCGGCGAAGAGCGACGCCACCGCCGCGGCCACGATGCCGCGCGGCGCCACCCACGAGAGGAAGGCCTTCTCCCGCCAGGCCAGACCCGAGCCGATGGTGCAGGCCAGCACGTTCACGGGCCGCACGACGAGCATCAGGGCCAGCACCACGAGCAGGCCGGGCCGGCCGAGGGCCGTCACGTCGGCCACGCGCACGTCCGCGGCCAGCAGCACGAAGAGCATGCCGATGAGCATGACCGTCAGCTGCTCCTTGAACTCGCGGATCTCCTTGAAGCTGCGCGTGCCCGCGTTGCCCACCACCGCGCCGGCCACGATGGCGGCCATGATGCCCGACTCGGGAATGAGCGCGTTGCTCACCTGGAAGATGGCCAGGGCCAGCGAAAGGGTGAAGATGGTCTCGAAGCCCTCGGGCACGGCCCACTTCAGGCGCAGCAGCAGGGCCATGACCAGCCCGCCCATCGCCCCCACGCCGAAGCCCACCGCCAGCCGCGTCGGGGCGCTCACGGCGCCGGCGGCCAGCCCCTCGCCGAGGGCGATCTCGAGAGCCACCACGGCCACCACCGCGCCCACCGCATCGATGAGCACGCCCTCGGTCTCGAGGATGGTCTCGAGGTTCTTGCGCACCCGGATGCGCCGCAGCAGCGGCGTGACCACCGTCGGGCCGGTGACGATGACCAGCGTGCCGAAGAGGATCGACGGCATCCAGCCCCAGCCGAGGAACACGCGCGCCGCCAGGGCACCGCCCACCGTGGTGACGACCACCCCCACCGTCAGCAGCATGCGGATGGCCGGCGCCTGCGACTTCATGCGCCGCCAGTGCAGGTTCAGCCCGCCGTCGAAGAGGATCACCGCCACGGCGAAGCCCACCAGGATGTCGAGGGCCGGACCGAGGTCGCCCGGATCGATCACCCCGGCCACGTCGGGCCCGAGGGCCACGCCCACGGCCAGCAGCACCACGATGCCGGGGATGCGCAGGTGCCGCGCCAGGGTCTGGGAGACGACCCCCGCGGCCAGGGCCAGGGCGACGACGAGGGCGGGGTTGTGGGCGAATCCTTCGTGCAAGACGGGCGACTCCCGGATGGCGTGGCGCGGCGGCGGGTCTCCGGACGAGCCTGCCTCCGTTCAGTTGATACCGCAAGGGCGAAGGCGCGGCAAGTCGCGCGCGGGTTTGCCCCGCCGGGCCCAGCGCCCTAGTTTCATTTCTCCTCGCCCGCCGCTCGCCGCTTCGCCCTCGCTGTTCGCCTCCCGACATCCCCACACAGCCGGAAGTGGGCATGTCATGAAACCGGTCCCGACCCTCCTGCACCTGGTCATCGCCGCGTTCCTGGCCGGATGCGCCAACGAGCACGACGGGCTGGAACAGGCCTTCCACCCCGCCGACGACTTCGGCCCGTCCCTGGCCCGCATGGGCTACGACGACCCCCAGCTGCCCGAACTGGCGCCGGGGCCGCCGCCCGGCGCGGAGTCCGACGCGACCTCCGACGCCGCGGCCGGCGACGGCGACGCCATCGCCGCCGCGATGCCCGTGCCGGCCCGCCTGGCCGCGGCGCCCAACCCGTTCAACCCGGTGACCGAACTGCGCTTCGCGCTGCCGAAGGGCGGCGCGCGGGTGATCCTGGCCGTGCACGGCGTCGACGGGCGCGAGGTGGCCCGCCTGCTCGACGCCCACCTGCCCGAGGGCGAGCACCGGCGCGTGTGGCGCGGCCAGGACGGCCGCGGCCGCAAGGTGCCGTCGGGCGTGTACTTCGTGCTGCTGCACGCGGGCGAGGAGGTGGTCGTGCGGAAGGTGGTGGTCGTGAAATAGAAGGGGGCGCGAAAAGGCGGCGCGCCCCGGAGGGCGCGCCGCCTGTCAGTGAATCGACGGAAGGGCGCAGGAGGCCTAGTGGCCGCCCGACGGTCCGCCCGAACCCGCGGGAACGCGGATGCTGCTGACCATCTCCTGGATCTCCTCCGGCGGCTCCTTCGTGGCCTTGGCCACGACGTACGCCACGACGAAGTTGATCAGCGCGCCGACGGCGCCGAACGAACCCGGGCTGATGCCCAGGAACCAGTGGGCCGCGTCATCGGGAGCCATGTTGGTCCCCTTGACGAAGAACCAGCCCTTGAACCAGAAGATGTAGATCAGGGTCGACAGCAGACCGGCGAGCATGCCGGCGATGGCGCCTTCCTTGTTCATGCGGCGGTTGAAGATCCCCATCATGATGGCGGGGAAGATCGAGGAGGCGGCCAGACCGAAGGCCAGGGCCACCACCTGCGCCGCGAAGCCCGGTGGATTGATGCCCAGCACGCCAGCCACGAGGATGGCGCCCGCCATGGCGATGCGGCCGGCCATCAGTTCGTTCTTCTCGGAGATGCCGGGCATGAACATGCCCTTCAGCAGGTCGTGGCTGATGGCCGAGGAGATGGCCAGCAGCAGGCCGGCGGCCGTCGAGAGGGCGGCCGCGATGCCGCCGGCGGCCACGAGCGCGATGACCCAGTTGGGCAGGTTCGCGATCTCGGGGTTCGCCAGCACCATGATGTCGTTGTCGACCTTGGTCATCTCGTTGCCGGCCCAGCCGTACTCGGCGGCCTTGGCGTCGAGGCCCTTGCCGTAGTACTGGATGCGGCCGTCGCCGTTCTTGTCCTCGTGGGCCAGCAGACCGGTCTTCTCCCAGTTGACGAACCAGGACGGGGCCTTGCTGATCTCCATGTTGCCGTCCGGGGCGCCGATCTCGCCGGTCTGGATCGTCTGCATGAGGTTCAGACGGGCCATGGCGCCGACGGCCGGGGCCGTGGTGTACAGGATGGCGATGAAGACCAGCGCCCAGCCGGCCGACGAGCGCGCATCGCGCACCTTGGGCACGGTGAAGAAGCGCGTGATCACGTGGGGCAGGCCGGCGGTGCCGATCATCAGGGACATGGTCAGCAGGAAGATGTCCAGGGTGTTGCCCTTCTGGGTCGTGTAGGCCCCGAAGCCCAGGTCGTGGCAGATCATGTCGAGCTTGTCGAGCAGGGCCGTCCCGTCCGCGAGATTGCCGCCGAGGCCGAGCTGCGGGATCGGGTTCCCGGTGAGCTGCAGCGAGATGAAGATGGCGGGGACGGTGTAGGCGAAGATGAGCACGCAGTACTGGGCGATCTGGGTGTAGGTGATGCCCTTCATGCCGCCGAGCACGGCGTACACGAACACGATGCCCATGCCGACGTACACGCCGGTCTCGAAGGGCACCTCGAGGAAGCGCGAGAAGGCCACGCCGACGCCCTTCATCTGGCCGATCACGTAGGTCAGCGAGGCGACGATGAGGCAGAGCACGGCCACGCCGCGGGCGTTCTTCGAGTAGAAGCGGTCGCCGATGAACTCGGGCACCGTGAACTTGCCGTACTTGCGCAGGTACGGCGCCAGGAGCATGGCCAGCAGCACGTAGCCGCCCGTCCAGCCCATGAGGTACACCGAGGCGTCATAGCCCTTGAAGGCGATCAGGCCGGCCATGGAGATGAACGACGCCGCGCTCATCCAGTCGGCACCCGTGGCCATGCCGTTCAGCACGGGGTGCACGCCGGTGCCGGCGACGTAGAACTCGGACGTGGAGGCGGCACGGGCCCTGATCGCGATCACGATGTAGATCAGGAACGTCAGGCCGACCACGATGTAGGTCATTGTTTTGAGGTCCATGAAATCGTTCTCCTTTGGAGCAATCCCTCTGCGGGGTGGTTGCGGGCCGGAGCCCGGGGATCGGCCTCAGTCCTCGTGCACGCCGAACTTGCGGTCGAGCGTGCCCATGCGCTTGGCATAGAAGAAGATCAAGGCAACGAAGACGTAGATGGAGCCCTGCTGGGCGAACCAGAAGCCCAGCTTGTACCCGCCGATCCGGATCCCGTTCAGGGCGTCGGCGAGCAGGATGCCGAACCCGAAGGAGACAATGAACCAGATCGCGATGCACACGCCCACAAGTTGCAGGTTGGCCTTCCAGTATGCGTTTCTATCGCTCATTACTGCCTCCTTTGGGGTTGGTGAGGTCACACGGGGACGGTTGAGCGCAGCGCCGCCGGTGTGATCTGCGGAACCACGCATGTACGAATTCAATAAGTTTTTTTACCACAACCGGCTGGGCCGACGCAATCGCTTTCTTGACAGCGCCGGATCAGCTTCGGACGCGGCCGGGACCGGTCCCGGCCGCGATCCTTGCTCGGTTTCCGCTCAAAGGTCCTCGGCATCCGCGTCGCCGACGGGCAGGTTGGCGTACTGCCCCACCCGGTGCTCGCGCAGCGCCGTGCGGATCTCCGCGATGATCGCCGGATCGTCGATGGTGGGCGGCGTGATGATCTTCTCCTCGACGGCGAGGCGCCGGATCGTCTTGCGCAGGATCTTGCCCGAGCGGGTCTTGGGCAGACGCTTGACCACCATGGCCTTCTTGAAGGCCGCGACCGCGCCGATGTGCTGGCGGATCAGGGCCACCAGCTCCTGCTCGAGCGCGGCGTCGTCGGCCTCGACCCCGTCCTTCAGCACGACCAGGCCGATGGGCAGCTGGCCCTTGAGCTGGTCGTCGATGCCCACCACGGCGCACTCGGCCACGGCGGCGTGCCCGCCGATGAGCTCCTCCATCTCGCCGGTCGACAGGCGGTGGCCCGCCACGTTGATCACGTCGTCGGTGCGGCCCATGATGAAGACGTAGCCGTCCTCGTCGATGTAGCCGCCGTCGGAGGTGTCGTAGTAGCCCTCGTAGCGGTTCAGGTAGGCGTTCCTGAAGCCCTCGGGATCCTGCCAGAGGGTGGGCAGGCAGCCGGGCGGCAGGGGCAGCTTCACGACGATGTTGCCCATCTCGCCGCGCGGCACCTCGACCCCCTCGTCGTCGAGCACCTCGACCTTGAAGCCGGGCACCGGGAAGCTGGCCGAGCCGCTCTTGACCCGGTGCGGCTCGAGGCCCATGGGGTTGGCCACGATGGGCCAGCCGGTCTCGGTCTGCCACCAGTGGTCGACGATGGGCACGTCGAGGATCTGGCTCAGCCACTCGTAGGTGGGCGGGTCGAGGCGCTCGCCGGCCAGGTACAGGGTGCGCAGGGACGAGGTGTCGTACTGGCGCATCATGTGGGCGTCGGGGTCTTCCTTCTTGATGGCCCGGAAGGCGGTGGGCGCGGTGAAGAAGGCGCTCACCTTGTACTCGGCGATCACGCGCCAGAAGGCGCCGGCATCGGGCGTGCGCACGGGCTTGCCCTCGTAGAGCACCGTGGTGCAGCCGTGGATCAGCGGCCCGTAGACGATGTAGCTGTGGCCCACGACCCAGCCCACGTCCGAGGCGGCCCAGAAGACCTCGCCCGGGTTGATGTTGTACACCGTCTTCATGGAGTACTTCAGGGCCACGGCGTGGCCGCCGTTGTCGCGCACGACGCCCTTGGGCTTCCCGGTGGTGCCGCTGGTGTAGAGGATGTACAGCGGGTCGGACGCGTCGACGGGCACGCACTCGGCCGGCTTGGCGGCGTGCACCAGGTCGTGCCAGTCGTAGTCGCGGCCCTCCTTCATGTCGGCCTTGGCGTGGGGCCGCGGGAAGACGATGACCGACTGGGGCGGGCACTCGGCCTCCTCGAGGGCGGCGTCGACCAGCGGCTTGTAGTCGATGACGTTCTTGAATTCGATGCCGCAGGTGGCCGTGATCAGGCACTTGGGCTTGGCGTCGTCGATGCGCACGGCCAGCTCGTGGGGCGCGAAGCCGCCGAAGACCACCGAGTGCACGGCGCCCAGGCGCGCGCAGGCCAGCATGGCGATGACGGCCTCGGGGATCATGGGCATGTAGATGATGACGCGGTCGCCCTTCTCCACGCCGCGTTCCTTCAGGGCGCCGGCGAAGAGGGCCACCTCGTCGCGCAGCTCGCGGTAGGTGTAGCGGCGCTTGGTGTGGGTCACGGCCGAATCGAAGAACAGGGCCACCTGCCGGCCGCGCCCGTTGTTCACGTGGTAGTCGAGGGCGAGGTAGCAGGTGTTCAGCTTGCCGTTGCGGAACCAGCGGTGCAGGCCGTGCTCGTCTTCGTAGAGGACGTTCTCCGGCTCCTGGTACCAGTCGATGAGGTTCATCCGCTGGCGCCAGAAGAAACGGGGGTTCTCGACGGAGAGCGTGTGGAGGTCCTTGTACCGCATCGTGGGCTCCTTGGGACGGGTTGGGGTGGACGATCTCTTTCGCTAGCGCGTGCGCAGCTGGTCGAACAGGGCCTTCAGGTCGGCGTAGCGCGCGTCGTAGTCGTGCTGGCTGCGCTCGATCACCTCGAGGGCCTCTTCGCGCCCGTACACGTGGGTGATCTCGGTCTCGCGCTTCTTGCGCGAGCCGGGCGCGTCCTTGTAGGTCAGGAAGTAGTGCTTGAGGCGGTCGACCAGGGCCGGCGGGCACTCGTAGATGTCCTTCATGTGGCCGTAGATGGCGTCGCCGCGCGCCACGGCGATGATCTTGTCGTCGGCCTCGTTGCCGTCGATCATGCGCAGCCCGCCGATGGGCGTCACCGGCAGCAGCACGTCGCCGTGGGTGATGGTCTTCTCGGCCAGCACGCAGATGTCCAGCGGATCGCCGTCGCCGACGATGCCCCGCAGCGACGCCTTCTCCATGCAGTACTCGGCGATCTCGTCACCGCAGTAGGTCTGCGGGATCAGGCCGTAGAGCGTGGGATAGACGTTGGAGAACTTCTGGGGGCGGTCGACCTTCAGGTGCCCGGTGGGCTTGTCGAGCTCGTACTTCACCGTGTCCGACGGCACGATCTCGATGTAGGCGGTGACGACCTCGGGGGCCTCGGGCCCGATGGACACGCCGTGCCACGGGTGGGCGCGGAAGAGGCGGTGCAGCAGGTTCAGATCGATCGACATGGAACGGCTCCTCTGTCGTCTGGCCCGGCGTGGGGTTGTCGGGCGGGATTGTAGACCATCTGCGCAGAAAATTCACGATCAAGATTGTGCACTTGACGGCGCCGGAACGCGCTCCGGCTCACCCGCGCACCACCACCGTGCCGGCGATCTTGTCGTGGATGGCCTGCCGGTTGGGGTGCCAGATGGCCTCGAGGAAACCCAGGAAGAGGGTCGCCGCGCTGGCACTGTAGCCGCCGGCGCGGCCGAAGCAGTCCCACAGGCGCAGGCGGCCGCCGTCGAGCCGCACCACGCGCACCCGCACCAGGGCCTTTCCCGGCGAACGCCCCCGGGTGACGAAGGTCCAGAAGGTGAACCAGGCCACGAAGAGCCCGCCCCAGCCGAGCACGCCGCTGAACCGCCCCATCACCAGATCCAGCCCGATGATCACCTGGTTGGTGCCGTCGCCGTTCTCGATGGTGCGGGTCTTGCCCGAACCGAGGCTCACGGTGGTGCTCACGCCACTGAATTCGCGGTGCAGCCCCTCCAGATCGCCCCGGCGCACGAACTCGCCCATGTCGCGGGGAAAGGCGTCGGGGCAGCGCCGCTGGATCATGCGGTAGTACTCGAGGAGCAGGGCGTCGCGGTCGCGCTCGGTCATGGTCGTGGTCGAATCGGCGGCGAAGGCGGCCCGGGTGCGCGAGAACAGGGTCGAATCTTCCCGGTGGAAGCTCCACACCGTCAATCCGGCGAACAGGGCCCCCACGACCAGGCCGAAGAGGCCGGCGTCGACCGCGAAGGCCACGAGACGGCGGCGGAATCCGGCCAGATCGCGGCCCAGCAGCCCGGAACTGATGATCTGGGGCTCCTGGGTGATGTGACGGCCACGGGCGGGAATGCGGAACATGGGCGGTCCTTTCCTGGGTCCGGAGGGTGGTCGAAGGATCATAGCCGCCCGGCCCCGACCGGGGCAACCGGCGTTGTGGGCGTCGTTTCGGGCTTTTTCGCTCAACCGGGCCCCGGTGGCGGCGACAATAAAGGAAACCTTAAACAATTTTAGACAGGGGGATCGGGGCGCGTGAACGGTGTGGTGGGCAGAGGGGGACGCTCCCCGGGCCGGATCTTCTACCGCCGCTACAAGGGCCTGGCGGCCGGCGTGGCGGTGGTGCTGCTGGTCTTCGTCGGCGCGGCCAACTGGCTGCTGATCGACCGGCGGATCGTGGCCGAGTCGGAGCACCAGGCGGTGGCCCTGGCCCGCGGCATCTCCAGCTACGAGCTGGCGGGGCTGCTCGTGCGCTCGTCCCAGTCCGGCCGCATGCAGCTCGACGACGAGGAGGCCGCCGACCTGCGGGCCCGCCTGAACCGCTTCATGCCCCACTTCGGCCTGCGCGAGATCCGGCTGCTCGACCGCGACGGGCGCACCGTGTTCTGCGACCTGATCGGTCCCCCCCCACGCCTTCCTGCTCACCAGCGAGGAGCTGCAGGCGGCGCTGCACGGCCGGGTCGTGTCGCGCATGCACGAGCACCGCGATCCCGAAACCGGTCCCGACCACATCGACGCCGTGCTGACGGCGATCCCCCTGCGCGACCGCGACGGGGTCGTCATCGGCGTCATGAACCTGTGCGGCGACGTGGGCGACCATGTGGCGGCCGCGCGGACCACGCGCAACCTGCTGCTCGCCAGCCTCGCGCTGATCGTCATGCTGGCCTACCTGGTCAAGACGGCGCAGATCGGGCGCCTGTGCCGCGACTTCGACGTGGCCACGGAGTCGCTGGAGGCCTCGCGCGCCGAACTCGAGGCGTCGAACCGGGATCTGGCCGCGTCGAACGTGCGCCTGGTGGCGGCCGAGGCCGAGGCCCGGGTGGCCGACGAGGCCAAGACCGCGTTCCTGGCGACCATGAGCCACGAGATGCGCACGCCCCTGACCGCGATCCTCGGCTACCTCGACCTGTGCGCCGAGTCCCGCATCGAGCCGATGCAGCGCCGCAAGCACGTCGCCGGCCTGCGGCGCAACACCGAGCACCTGCTGGGTCTCATCGAGAACCTGCTCGACGTGACCGAACTGCACCGCGCCCAGACCTCGCCCCTGCTGACGGCGGGCAGCGTCACGGCGCTGGTGGGCGAAGCGGTGGCGGCCCTGCGCGACCGGGCGTCGGCTGCGGGGCTCGAGGTGACGGTGCGCTGGCTGACGGCCGTGCCCGCCACGGCGACCACCGACCACGACCGCGTGCGCCAGGCCCTGCTCAAGCTCCTCGACAACGCCGTGAAGTTCTCGCACCAGGGCGAGGTGGAGCTCGAGGTGGCCTACCGCCACGACGGCGCCGACGGCGACACGCCCCAGCTCGTCTTCCACGTGCTCGATCGGGGCTGCGGACTGCCGAGCGTGATCCGCGACGATCCGGGCCAGGCCTTCCGCCTCGGCGACCACGCCGCCAACCGGTCGCACGGCGGCAGCGGCCTGGGCCTGCACATCGCCCGCACCGTGGCCGAGCTGCTCGACGGCGGCCTCACGGCCCACGACCGCCCCGGCGGCGGCGCCCATCTGGAGCTGCGCATCGGGCTGGCCGGCGTGTCGGACAGCCTCATCCGACCGGCCGGCACCTTCGGCCCGGAGGACGCCGCGCCGGCCCCGCCGCCGAAACCGGCCCGAATCGACCTGACCGGCGTGCGCGTGCTCTACGCCGAGGACGGCCCCGACAACCAGTTCCTCGTGAAGGCGATCCTGGGGCGGGCCGGCGCGCTGGTGGACATCGCGCAGAACGGCGCCGAGGCCCTCGAAATGGCCGCCGACGCCGAGTACGACTACGACGTGATCCTGATGGACATCCAGATGCCGGTGATGGACGGGCTCGAGGCGACGCGCACCCTGCGCGCCCGCGGCTACGGCGGCCCCATCTTCGCCCTGACGGCCAACGCCATGGAGGCCGACCGCATCGACTCCGCCGCCGCCGGCTGCGACCGGCACCTGACCAAGCCCATCAACCGGCGCCTGCTGCTGAGTTCGGTGGCCGAGTCGTCGCTGGCGGCGAGCTAGCTTTCGCCCGACGTCACGGGGGCCGCGGCCGCGCCGGCGCGCCGCAGGGGCAGGCGGTACACGCGCCGGTAGTCGCCCCGCAGCGCCAGCATCACCTCGCCCCGCTCGGGCACGAACACCGCCGACCACTGGGTGCTGACGTCGAGCCGCCGGCCGTCGATCTCGTAGCGGCGGTGGTTCTGCCGCGCGTCGGCCAGGGCGTCCATGGCCTCCTGCCAGGTGGGCGGGGCGTCGCGGTCGGCCAGGTCGTCGCACAGGGTGTCGTAGCGGTCGCAGGCGCGGCGGCGCTGCTCGAGCGGCACCTCGAACAGCGGGCTGTTGGTGACCACCTGCAGCGGCCCCGGATCCTTCACCATGTGCATCACGCCGCCCCGCCACTCGAGCACCGCCGAGCCCGACCGCGGGTCGGCCAGGAAGATGTGGTGGGAGATGATGTCCTGCCCGTTGTCGAACACGTTGTAGCCCTCGGCGATGGCCACGGCCTCGTGCACGGAGCCGGCGCGGTCGAGGATCTCCCGCACCAGGTGGATCAGGAAGCGCGACGGCTTCCCGGGGTCGGGCGTCACCTCGCGGCGGCCGAGGCTGGCCAGGGTGACGGTGACCCCCATCTCGTTCATGCCCTCGATGGCCATGACCGGCGCGTACAGCAGGCTGCGCCGGTGCTGGGGAAGGTCCGGATCGAAGGGCTCCTGCGGCGTGTAGCCCAGCTCGCGCAGGGGCAGCAGGGCCACCGAGGCGTAGCCGTCGCGCGGGTAGAACCAGCCGGCCAGGACCTGGGAGTCCTCCTGGTCGTAGTTGCGCCCCACGAGGCCGGCGTCGCGGCCGGTGCGCACGGCGAACATGGAGCAGCCGCGGCCGGTGCCGCCGGTGGTGCTGCCGCCGAACTGCTGCATGATCTGGTGGTGCTGGAAGGCGATGGCCTGGTCGAAGTCGCCCACGTAGGTCATCACCTGCAGGTCGCCGAAGGTGCGGAAGGTGCCCAGCATGGCCTCGTTGCGGGCTTTCGAATCGGCCGGGGGCGCCGTGACCAGCGCCGCGTCGACCGCCGGCTCGACGTCGATGATCTCGGTGTAGCGCTCGCCGCGGCCGCAGCCGGACAATGCGAGGACGGCCGCCACGAGCACGAGGGCCCGGCGCGGGGTGGCGCGGCGGTGGTGGAGGCGAACGGGCATCGGTTTCCTTTCGGCGACGGGAGGTCGTACTGCTCCCGCCGCCCGAAAGTTGCACCGCGGGGGCCGATTCGGCCAGCCGCGGATGCGCCGCGGGGTTGGACAACGCCCCCGCCGCGTGATTCAATGGCCCCCAAGCCCCAGCCGCAACGCCGCATCGTTCGAGGGAAGCCATGCCGATCACGATCCCCCGCCCCGACGACTGGCACCTGCACGTGCGCGACGGCGACGCCCTCGCCGCGGTGGTGCCCCACACGGCCCGCCAGTTCGCCCGCGCCGTCATCATGCCCAACCTGAAGCCCCCGGTGACGACGGTGGCCCAGGCCCTGGCCTACCGCGAGCGCATCCTGGCCGCCGTGCCCGACGGCGCCGACTTCAGGCCGCTGATGACCCTGTACCTGACCGACGCCACCACGCCCGACGAGATCGCCCGCGCCGCGGCCTGCGAGCACGTGCTCGCCCTGAAGCTGTACCCCGCCGGCGCGACGACCAACTCGGCCGCCGGCGTGACCGACATGGCGAAGGTCGACGCCGCCCTGGCCGCCATGGCCGCGGGCGGCCTGCCCCTGCTGGTGCACGGCGAGGTGACCGACCCGGCCGTCGACATTTTCGACCGCGAAGCCGTGTTCATCGAGCGCGTGCTGCTGCCCCTGCTCGACCGCCATCCGGATCTGCGCGTGTGCCTCGAACACGTGACCACCCGCCAGGGCGTGGAGTTCGTGCGCAGCGCCGGCCCCCGCGTGGCCGGCACCCTCACCGCCCACCACCTGCTGTGGAACCGCAACGCCATCTTCAGCGGCGGCCTGAACCCCCACGCCTACTGCCTGCCCGTGCTGAAGCGCGAGTCGCACCGCGAGGCCCTGCTCGCGGCGGCCACCGGCGGCGAGCCGTGCTTTTTCCTGGGCACCGACAGCGCCCCCCACCCCCGCGACGCCAAGGAATCGGCCTGCGGGTGCGCGGGCATCTACACGGCCCACGCGGCGCTCGAGCTGTACGCGGCCGCCTTCGCGGCGGCGGGGAAGCTGGAGAACCTGGCGAAGTTCGCGTCGCTGAACGGCCCCGCCTGGCACGGCCTGCCGGTGAACGACGGCACGGTGACGCTGGTCGAGGAGACCTGGCGCGTGCCCGCGAGCTACGGCTTCGGCGCCGGCACGGTGGTGCCCATGCTGGCCGGCGAGGAGCTGGGCTGGAAGCTGGCGGACGGTTGACCATGCCCCCCTCGCCCCGCTACCCCTACGTGATCTTCGACGCCGACGGCACGCTGTTCGACTTCGACAGCGCCATGCTGCACGCCATGCGCGAGACGTGCGGGGACCACGGGCTGGCCTTCACCGACGAGCTGTATGGGCTGTACCAGGAGATCAACCACCGCTGGTGGCGGCGCTTCGAGACCGGCGAGGTGACGGCGACGGAGCTGCGGGTCGGCAGGTTCCGGGAGTTCCTGGGCGAGGTGGACGGGGCGGTGGATCCGGAGGGGTTCAGTTCGCGGTACCTGCGGCGGCTGTCGGAGCATCACGAGCTGATGCCGGGGGCTGCGGCGTGCGTGGAGGCATTGGCGCCGCACTGCACGCTGCTGTTGCTGACGAACGGGTTGGCGGAGGTGCAGGTGCCGCGGTTCGAGCGGGCGCCGATCTGCCGGCACTTTCGGGACATCGTGATCTCGGGGGTCGTGGGGGTCGCGAAGCCGGATCCGGCGATTTTCGAGATCGCGATGGAGCGGTTGGGGAATCCGGCGAAGCGGGATGTGATCATTGTTGGGGATAGCTTGACTTCGGATATGGCTGGGGGGAGTGCGTACGGGATTGGGACTTGTTGGTTTAATCCTGGGGGGCGGGAGCGTGGTCCGGGAGTTGAGGTTGGGTTTGAGGTTGGGGGGTTGAGTGGGGTAGTGGGGATCGTAGCCACAGGGGATTAGGTCGCTGATTGGTCGGCGAATCTTAGTTTCTGAATGGAATCTAGAAAGGCATGAATTGACCATGGTCGGTCCATTTGAAATTATTGTCGACACCACGTTGATCGAAGCGTTTGTCGATCTCGACAAAAACTTTTTTCGAAACAAGAAAGTCTCCAGTCTCGCCAACAGCTTTGAAGATGGAGCCTGGCGAACTGATGTGTTTCTAGACTTTGTCTGGGACAACATTGCCGATACTGCATTGTCAGCCGAAGAGCGCTCCGCACTTGAAGGCAGGCCGGGCTCTATACTTAGACAGTCAGCCAAAAATCTTCGACTAACTGAGGGCGAAGATCACGGGAGCGGAAGTGAGCTTGCTGAGATTCTACTATATGGAATTATGCGCCACAAACACGGTGCGCTTCCCGCTGTTCCTAAAATTTTTTACAAGCAAAACAAGAATGACTATGCAAAGGGTGCCGACAGTGTACACATCACTGTTAACGACGACGACACGTATGCCCTATGGTTTGGCGAGGCCAAGTTCTACAACTCAATTGAATCTTCCAGTTTGTCAAAGGTTGTCGCATCGGTTAAGGAATCAGTCCGAACTGAAAAGCTAAAGAAGGAAAATGTCATTATCCGAAACGTCAGGGATCTAGACTACCTTGGCCTACCAACCGACCTGGTCGCATCGATCAAAGAAGACCTTCTTTCCGACAAGTCTATGGATGACCTTCGCGGAAAGATCAATGTCCCGATTCTCCTCCTTCACACCTGTGGGATCACCGCGGATACCCAACAGTGGTCCGAGGAATACATAGAATCGATTCGCGGATTCCATCTCGGGCGGGCTAAAGACTATTTCGAGAAGCAGTTTGCCAGCATGGGCAACATGAAAGGCTACGAGAAGATGGAGTTTCATCTTATCCTCGTCCCTGTTCCATCAAAAGATAGCCTGACAGAAAAATTTGTTCAGCACGCGCGAGCAACCCGGGGGGAGTGAACATGGACACCTTCGCCGAATGTTCCGCAATAAATGACCTTATCTATTCAGGGGACGAAGCCACCGCAAGAGACAGAACGATTACTCTGCTCGACAACCTAAGAAGCAAGGGGGAGCCATACAGCCCACTGGTCAATTCTATAATTCGCTCGGTCGGGCTCTATCCGTATCTCGACGGCGACACATGTGACTGGATAGACCGATATGCGATAGAGGCCTTTTCTTCCGATGTCGGCGGCCAAAATCGAGGCGTACTACACAGAGAACAGTCCCGACTTCTAGGCAAGTTGCTTTCCGGACACGATATCGCAGTCAGTGCACCGACTAGCTTCGGCAAGAGCTTCGTTATTGACGCATTCATTGCGACCAAAAGCCCAGCCACCGTAATGATTCTTGTTCCAACGATTGCTCTTATGGATGAAACGAGAAGAAGAATCCAGTCGAAGTTCGGGAGTCGCTACAAAATCATAACCTCATCCGACCAAGAGCTTTCTGATAGAACTATATTCATATTTCCACAGGAAAGAGCACTCGGGTATATCGATAAGATTGAGTCGATCGACCTACTGGTAGTTGATGAGTTCTACAAGGCAGGAAGGGTCGGAAAATTTTTTGACGGCGAGCGTTCTTCTGCCCTCATTCAAGCAATCGTTGGACTATCTTCCAAGTGTTTGCAACGGTATTTTCTGGCTCCAAACGTGTCGGAGTTAGAAGGGGTAGGAATTTTTGGTGGCGACATAGAGTTCATAAAGATTGACTTCAATACGGTCTTCTTGCGCAAACATGACCTTCATGCACAAATAGGCCGCGATGACGGAAAACGTGGCGAGGCACTTATCAGGATCTTGTCCACAGTCGGAGGAAAGTCGCTGGTCTATGCCGGGACCTACACAAATATTAACAAGATTTCCCTTCTAATTAACGAAAAACTTCCTAAGTTGGGAGAAGTGCTTCTTAGTCGATTCTCAGAGTGGCTGGCAATCAACTACTCCCCCACATGGGAGCTTGTAAGTTTGGCAAGGCGCGGCGTCGGCGTACACAATGGAAGCCTTCATCGCTCACTCGCCCAGATTCAGGTCATGCTGTTTGAAAGAACTGACGGGCTAAACATAATAGTGTCCACATCTTCAATAATTGAAGGGGTAAACACTTCAGCTGAGAACGTGATATTGTGGAGTAACAAGAGTGGCGTGCCTAAAATTGATGACTTCACGTACAAAAACATCATTGGTCGCGGCGGGAGAATGTTTAGACATTTCATCGGCAACATCTACATTCTTGACAGGCCGCCAAGAGAAGAGGGACGTCAACTAGAACTTGGAATTCCCGAGGAGATGCTCGGTACATTTGATGAAGCCAAAACTCCAATTGCACTTACCGCTGAGCAGACCCTAAAAATTTCCGCATATCGCGAGAAAAT
>JAGRNP010000032.1 GCA_020440705.1 bacterium
GGCAGGGCGGCCGCCACGGCGAGGGCCGAGGCCGGACGCTCGCCGGGCTCCTTGGCCAGGCAGCGCATGATGGCCCGCTCGACCACCGGATCGAGTCCGGGGACGTGCATCGTCGGCTGCGAAGGCATGCTGTCGGCGTGGAGCTCGCGGTACTCGGCCATGGTCTCGGCGCGGAAGGGCGCCCGGCCGGTGAAGAGCTCGTAGAGGACGAGGCCGAGGGCGTAGATGTCGCTGCGGACGGTGACCTCGCGGCCGGTGATCTGCTCGGGGGACATGTAGGCCGGTGTGCCGACGGCCACGTCCTGGCCGGCGAATCCCTCGGCGAGCCCGGCGAGACCGAAGTCGGTCAGCTTCACGCGCCCGCGTCCGTCGATCATGACGTTGGCGGGCTTCAGGTCGCGGTGCAGGATCCCCTGCTCGTGCGCCGCGGCCAGTCCGGCGCAGATCTGGCGGGCCACGGGGACGGCGCGCTCCTCGGGCAGGCGGCCGATGCGGGTCAGGGAGGTCGCGAGGTCCTCGCCGTCGACGTACTCCATGCTCAGGAAGTGCTGGCCGCCCGTCTCGTCGATGTCGTAGACGCGGCACACGTTGGGATGGGTCACCTGGCGGGCCGTGCGCACCTCGTTGAGGAAGAGCTGCAGGCGATGGGGGTCCTGGTCGAGTCCGCGGGGAAGGAACTTGAGGGCCACCTGCTGGCCCAGCTTGAGGTCCTCGGCCCGGTACACCTCGCCCATGCCGCCGCGTCCGAGCAGGCCGACGACGCGGTAGCGCTGGTTCACCAGGTCGCCGGGAACGAAGCGCCCGCCGGCGACCGAATCGGGCCCGGCGGGGGGCAGGGAAGCGTGGCTGATCGCCGGGCGCGACGAAACCGACGGCCCGACCGAGGTCAGGGTCGGATCGCCGGACGCGACGGGCATCGTCGCCTCCGGATCGGGGGCGACGGCGGCCCCGCCGCAGGCGGGGCAGAAACGGGCGTCCGCCGGCAGGGGCGAGCGGCAGGCAGGGCAGGTTCGCATCGGTGCATCTTAATCGGGATGGGCCCGCCCGGCGACTGCCAATTCGCCCGGGCGCCGGGGCTGGGGCTCGTGTACCATGGGAACAACCGAGGAGGCTCCCATGACGCGACCCGACGACTACCTGATGGCCTGGGAGGACAGCGCCGACCGCGTGCCCGTCCTCTGGCTGCACGGTTTCCCCTTCAACGCCACCCTGTGGGACGAGCAGATCGACGGCCTGACGGACGTGGCCCGCTCCATCGCGCCGGACCTGCGGGGGTTCGGGCTCTCGGCGCCCACCGACGACCGGGGCGACCTCGCGCGCTACGCCGACGACTGCGCCCGGCTGCTGGACCACGTGGGGCTGACGGGGCCGGTGGTGGTGGCCGGCCTGTCCATGGGCGGCTACCTGGCCTACGAACTGGCGCGCCGGCACCCCCAGCGGGTGGCGGGACTGGTCCTCGCGGCGACCCGGGCGACGCCCGAGAGCGCCGAGGGGAAGGCCGGGCGCGACGCGGCGGCGGCCGAGGTCCGGGCCCACGGCGTCGAGGCCGTCGCCGACGCCATGCTCCCGAAGCTGCTGGCGCCGGACAGCTACGAGAACCGGCCCGATCTGGTCGATTTCGTGGCGGAGATGATGCTCGCCGCCACTCCCGAAGGCGTGCTCGGCGCCCTGGCCGCCATGCGCGACCGGCCCGACTCGCGGCCCGATCTGCCCGGTCTGGACGTGCCCTGCCTCGTGATCCACGGCGAGGACGACCAGCTGATCCCCGTGTCGGAGGCCGAGGACACCGTGGCGGCGTTGCCCGACGCCGATCTGGTGGTGCTGCCCGGCGCCGGCCACCTGCCCAACCTGGAGCAGCCCGAGGCCTTCAACGCCGCGGTGCGGGAGTTCCTGGCCGAGGTGTTCTACGGGGACGAGGACGAGGACGAGGAACAGGACGACAACGGGGTGGATTGACAGGATTCGGCGGTCGCCTATATTCTGCCGCCACGAACACGCCGACCCCAGGCCACGGCCCACGCGGCCGGAAGCGCAAGGCGGCACGCTTGAACTGGTTTGCCCAGGAGGGTCTTCCGGTGATGTGTCAGAGTGCTTCGAACGTGGGCGGTCGACGACCGGGATGCCGATCCCGGCGCGAACGCCAACCCTAGATATGGGCCCGCGGCCCCGGGTGGACCTGTGTTCGCTCGGACGAGGGCTTTTCGCGGCGCGGAACTACCGCGCCGGCGAACTGATCATGGTGCTGCGCGGTCCGCGCCGGGAGCGGGACGATCCTCTCCACGACACGCCGGACGGTGCGAACCTGCTGCAGACGGGACAGCGATCCTACATCCTGCTGGGACCGCCGGGCGTCTTCGCCAACCACAGCTGCGAGCCCAACGCGGGCATCCACGGCAACCGGCGACTGGTGGCGATCCGGGACATCGACGCGGGCGACGAGATCCGCTTCGACTACTCGACGACCATGGACGAGGACCTCTGGACCATGCCCTGCCGTTGCGGGGCGCCCACGTGCCGGGGCGTGGTGACCGACTTCAAGCTGCTGCCGGAGACCGTGCGCCGGCACTACCTCGATCTGGGCATCGTCCAGGGCTTCATCGCGCGCCGGTGGGGCGGGGCGCCCGACACGTCCGGGATCGGCGCGATGGGAGAGCGAATGTGACCAGGTCCGCAGACACGCCGGTGGTGGTGGGATGGCGCGAGGTCGTCGGTCTGCCCGACTGGGGCGTGCCGGCGGTCAAGGCCAAGGTCGACACGGGCGCGCGCACCAGCGCGATCCACGTGAGCAGCGTGGAGGAGCTGTCCGACGGCCGGGTCCGCTTCGAGGTCGTGGTGCGGGAGAAGCCGGTGCTGGAGACGCGGGTGGTCGAGGCCGTGCCGGTGCGGCGGGCCGTGGTCAAGCCCAGCCACGGCGCCACCCAGGAGCGGTGGGTGTGCCGGACCCGCATGAAGCTGGGCCCCATCGAGCGCGAGATCGAGCTGAGCCTCGTCTGCCGGCGCGGGATGCTGTGCCGCATGCTCGTCGGCCGCCGCTCCCTGCCCGAGGGCACGGTGGTCGATCCGAACCGACGCTACGTGCACGGAGGTGTGCGGGTGAAGCCCAGGGCCGGCAAAGCCAAGGAGCGATGATTTGAAACTGGCGATCCTCTCGACGGCGCCGCGCTGCTACAGCACCCTGCGCCTGCGCCAGGCGGCCGAGGAACGCGGACACAAGGTGAAGGTCCTCAACACGCTGCGGTTCGGCATCGAGCTCGAGCACGGTGAGCCCGATCTGTATTTCCGCGGCAAGCAGCTCAGCCACTACGATGCGATCCTGCCCCGCATCGGCGCCTCGCTGACGTACTTCGGCACCGCCGTGGTGCGCCAGTTCGAGCAGATGGACGTGTACACGCCCAACACGGCGGCCGGCATCGCCAACTCGCGCGACAAGCTGCGCTCGCTGCAGATCCTCAGCCGGCACGACATCGGCATCCCCCATTCGACCTTCGTGCGCGACCGCAAGGACGTGCTGCCCGCCATCGCCCGCATCGGCGGGGCGCCGGTCATCATCAAGATCCTCGAGGGGACGCAGGGCGTCGGCGTGATCCTGGCCGAATCGAACAAGGTGGCCGAGGCCATCATCGAGACCATGCACAGCGCGCGCCAGAACGTGCTCGTGCAGAAGTTCATCGCCGAGAGCCGGGGGCGCGACCTGCGCGCCTTCGTGGTGGGCGATCGGGTCGTGGCCGCCATGCGGCGCGTGGCGCAGGCCGGCGAGTTCCGCAGCAACGTGCACCGCGGCGGCCGCGCCGAGATGATCACCCTCGACGCGGTCTACGAGGAGACCGCCGTGCGGGCGGCCCAGATCCTCGGCCTGCGGGTGGCCGGCGTCGACATGCTCGAGGGGAACGAGGGCCCGCTGATCATGGAGGTCAACTCCTCGCCGGGTCTCGAGGGCATCGAGGGCTGCACCGGTCTCGATGTGGCCGGCGCCGTGGTCGACTACATCTCCGACCAGGTCGCCTTCCCCGACCTGGACCTGCGCCAGCGCCTGACCGTGACCAAGGGCTACGGCGTGGCCGAGCTGCTCATCCGCGAGGGGCTCGAACTGGTGGGCCAGTCCATCGCCGAGTCGCAGCTGCGGGAGCGGGACATCGCCGTGCTCACCCTCAACCGGGGCACCACCGTCATCTCCAATCCGCGCAGTTCGCGGGTGCTCGAGGCGGGCGACCGCCTGCTGTGCTATGGCCGGCTCGAATCGATGCGCGACCTCGTGCCCGAGCGGCGGCGCAAGCGCCGGCGCAAGGTGAAGAAGCTCGCGCCGGAGCTGCTCGACCAGCTGGGCGAGGACCTCGCGTGACGCGCGCCGTGAAGGACGTCGGCCGCTGGGGCAGCCGCGAGATCGGGCCCGGCGAACGGGGGCGGGTGCGGGTGGTCGTCTCGGAGACCTACGCCGGGGCGGACATCGGCATCCCGGTCTACGTGTGGCGGGGAGCGGCGCCCGGCCCGACGGTGTTCGTCACCGGCGCGGTGCACGGCGACGAGATCAACGGCACCGGCATCATCCGCTCGATCATCGTCGACAAGCCCTTCGAACTCGAGCGGGGCGCCCTGATCATGGTGCCGGTGATCAACCTGCAGGGTTTCGAGCGCCACGAGCGCTACCTGCCGGACCGCCGCGACCTGAACCGCTGCTTCCCGGGCACCGCGCGCGGCAGCCTGGCGGCGCGCATGGCGCGCGCGATCTACGACGAGATCGTCGCCCGCAGCGACTACGGCATCGACCTGCACACGGCGGCCATGCGCCGCACCAACTTCCCCAACGTGCGCGCCGACATGGACCGGCCCGAACTGGCTGATTTCGCGCGGGCCTTCGGGGCCGAGCTCATCGTCAGCGGCAAGGGGCCGGCCGGGTCGCTGCGCAAGGCGGCCACCGACGGCGGCTGCCCGACGATCATCCTGGAAGCCGGCGAGGTGTGGAAGGTCGAGCCGACGGTGGTCGAGTACGGCATCCGCGGCGTCACCAACTGCCTGCGCCACCTGGGCATGATCGCCGGCGAGCCCCTGGCGCCGCCCTACCGGTTCGAGACCGACGCCACGAGCTGGGTGCGGGCGGCCCACGGCGGCTTCCTCCGCTTCCACGTGACCCCCGGCGACATCGTGAGCAAGGGCGAGGCCCTGGCCACCAACCTGAGCCTCGTGGGCCGTCGCCTGAACGTCATCAAGGCGCCGCGGCGCGGGCTGGTGCTCGGCATGACGACGCTGCCGGCCGTCGCGCCCGGCGACCCCATCTGCCATCTCGCCTACGCCCGCAAGGGCGAGCTGTCGCGCATCGAGCGCGCCGTCGAGCGCCTGGACGAGGACGCCCTCTACGAGCGCATGAAGGACGACCTGTCCCGGAACGTGTTCGCGGTCAAGCGCTGAGGCGGGGGTCGCCGCCCGCCCCGTCGACGGGCGCCGCCGGATCGTGTACGATGGCGCGGTTCCCCGACGCCCCCGCAGCCCGGAGTAGACCCATGCGCCATCGTTCTTCCCGTCCCGTCGCCGCCGCCGTCCTGCTCGTCGCCCTCGCCGGTCTGGGCGCCGGCTGCGGCGGTGGCCAGGATTCCGCCTACCAGGCCACCATCGACGACTGGCACGCCGAACGCATCCGCAACCTGCGGGCCGAAACGGGCTGGCTGACCCTGATCGGGCTGCATCCCCTGGCCGACGGGGCCCACAGCCTGGGCAGCGACCCGCAGAACGACATCGTGCTCGGGGCCGGGCCCGCCCGGATCGGCGAGATCGGGATGGCCGAAGGCAAGGTCGTCTTCGTTCCCGACACCGCGGTCACCGTGCGGGAGTTCGTCGACGGTGCCGAGGGCGCACCGTTCGACGGCGGAGCGCTGCGGACCGACGCCGAAGGGGCTCCGGACATGCTCGCGTGCGGATCGCTCGTGTTCTACCCGATCGTCCGTGGCGAGGGCTTCTATCTCCGGGTGAAGGACCGCGAGGCGGAGCTGCGCCGCGATTTCCCCGGCGTGCCGCGCTATCCGGTCGACGCCCGCTGGCGCATCGAGGCCCGTCTGGAGGGCGAGCCGGGGTTCATCGAGGTCGCGAACGTGCTGGGGCAGACGAGCCGCGAGACGGCCGCCGGCGAGCTGGTGGGCAAGGTCGCCGGACACGCGTTCCGCATGCGGCCGCTGGCCCAGGACGACGGCCGGCTCTTCCTCATCTTCGGCGACGGCACCAACGGGACGGAGACGTACCCGGGCGGCCGCTTCCTGGTCCTCGAGGCGCCCGACGCCGAAGGGCGGGTCGTGGTCGACTTCAACAAGGCCTACAACCCTCCCTGCGCGTTCACGGCCTATTCGACCTGCGAGCTGCCGGTGGCCGAGAACCGGCTGCCGGTGGCGATCCACGCGGGCGAGATGAAGTTCGGCGCCGGGCACTGACGCGCCATGGTCTTCAGCTCGCCCATCTTCCTGTTCGGTTTCCTGCCGCTCTTCCTGGCGCTGTACGCGGTGGTGTTCGGTCCGACCGGCCGGATGTCCGCCGGTCCGGCGCGGGTCCTGCTGTTGCGGGCGAGCAACGTGCTCCTCCTGCTCGCGAGCCTCCTGTTCTACTTCTGGGGCGAGGGCTGGCTGGTGCTGGTGATGCTCACCTCGGCCGTCATCGACTTCGTGGCGGGGCAGGTGATCGCGCACACGTCGCGGCCGGCGGCGCGCCGGGCGGGCCTGGTCCTCTCGGTGACGGCGAACCTGGGCATCCTGGCCTTCTTCAAGTACGCCAACTTCGGCGTGGAAGCGGTCACGGGGCTGGCGGGCCTGCTCGGCCTGGGGCGCGGACCGGTGCACGACGCGCTGCAGGTCGCCCTGCCCCTGGGCATCAGCTTCTACACGTTCCAGTCCATGTCGTACACCATCGACGTGTACCGCGGGCAGGTGCGCCCGACGCGCAACTTCCTCGACTTCGCCTGCTTCGTGACCATGTTCCCCCAGCTCGTGGCCGGCCCCATCGTGCGCTACCGCGACGTGGCCGACCAGCTGCGCGACCGCCGCGTGACCGCCGACGACTTCGGCGGGGGCTGCGTGCGGTTCACCCAGGGGCTGGTCAAGAAGGTGCTCATCGCCAACACGGTGGCCGGCGTCGTCGACACGATCTGGGATCTGCCGGCCGACCAGGTGGGGGCGGGTGTGGCCTGGCTCGGCACCCTGGGCTACGCCCTGCAGATCTACTTCGACTTCTCCGCCTACTCGGACATGGCCATCGGCCTGGGCCGGATGCTGGGCTTCCGCTTCCCGGAGAACTTCAACTATCCCTACGCCGCCCTCTCGGTGCAGGACTTCTGGCGGCGTTGGCACATCTCGCTCTCGACCTGGTTCCGGGACTACCTCTACATCCCGCTGGGGGGCGGACGGGTGCGACCCGTGCGCGTGTACTTCAACCTGGTGACGGTCTTCTTCCTCTGCGGGCTGTGGCACGGCGCGGCGTACGGCTTCATCCTCTTCGGCCTGCACCACGGGCTCTTCCTGGTGCTCGAGCGCATGGGCCTCGCCGCCCGCGTGGCGCGGCTGCCGCTGCCGTTGCGACTGATCTACACGCACCTGGTGGTGAACGTGGGCTGGGTGTGTTTCCGCGCCGCGGATCCGGCGCAGCTCGGGGCGATGCTGCGGGCCCTGGCGGGAATGGGCGCCACCGAGACCGGCGCGCCGGGGCCGGCCGCCTACCTGTCGGCGCCCTTCACCACCGCGGCCCTGCTGGGGGCGGCGTTCGCCCTGCCGCTGCTGCCGTGGCTGCGGCTGCGCCGTGACGCCTTGCTCGCCCGCTGGCCGGGGGCGGCGCCGCGGGTGGCCTGGGGCGTGGCCCGCAACGCCGTGCTGCTGGCGGGGCTGGTGCTGGCGATGACCTCGCTGGCTTCCGGCTCCTACAACCCATTCATCTACTTCCGGTTCTGAGGGGGCGCGGTGCAGCGGGGAACGAACATCGTCTACGCCGTGCTCTTCGTGCTGGCCTGCGCCCTGCCCCTGGCGGGGCTGGTGGCGCCGGGGCTCGATCCGGCCCCCGCCCTGAACGAAAAGCGCGAACCGGCGCCGGCCCCCGACCTGGCGGCCCTGGCGCCCGCGGACGTGCCGGCCGCGACGGACGCCTGGTTCGACGACCACTTCGGCTTCCGCAACCTGCTCGTGCGGCTGAACGGCCTCTTCCGCTATCGGGTCTTCAACGCGAGCTCCTCGGGGCAGGTGCTGCCTGGCCGCGACGGCTGGCTCTTCTACGACAGCACCGGCTACCGCGGCGGCGAGCCGCGCGCGAACCACATGGGCGAGCTGCCGGCCCGGCACGAGGAGCTGTTCCGCCGGCTGAAGGAGCAGTTCGAGTACAACGACGCCTGGTTCGCCGCGCGCGGGATGACCTACGTCATCGTCATCGCGCCGGACAAGTGGTCGGTCCATCCGGAGCTGCTGCCGGGGACGGTCACGGGGGCGCCGGCCCGGACGAGCGGCGATCTCTTCCTCGACTATCTGCGGGCCGAAACCGACCTGAAGATCGTCGATCTGAAGCCCGTGCTGCGGGAGCGGAGCCGTGACCTGGGTCCGCTCTACTATCGCCTCGACTCGCACTGGAACGAGCTGGGGGCCTGGCTCGCGTCGGCGGAGATCCGCCGGCAGCTGCACGGCTGGGATCCGCGGGTGCCGCTGCTGGAGCCGGCGGTGCCGACGGTGGTCCGGCGGGAGAAGCGGACCGGCGACCTGGCGGCGCTGATGGGCCTGGAGGGGTGGCTGCGGGAGGACGTGCCGGTGGTCGGCGACGATCTGCGCCCGCGCCTGACCGTCACGGAGCTGCCGGTCCCGGCCAACCGCAACCAGCACCGCACTCCGCTGGACATCCGCCAGGACCGTCCGGAGCTGCCCCGCCTGCTCGTGCTGCGCGATTCGTTCGGGGACGCCCTGTGGCCCTTCGTCTCGGGCGGCTTCAGCCGGTCGCGGTGGGTGTGGACCAGCAATCTGCCGGCGGATCCCCAGCCGGTCTTCGACGAGGTCGCGCCCGACATCGTCATCGAGGAGCGGGTCGAGAAGTACCTCATGTTCCCGGTCCGCTACTTCACGGCGCCCGGCCGCGCGGCCGTCGTCGCGCCCGATCACCGCAAGCGGCGCTGAGCCGGGGTGCCGGCAGGCCGAAGCCCCCGGCGCCGGCCGGGGGCTTCTTGCGCGTCGCGTCGGGATCGTCTAGGCCAGGTTCAGCCTGATCGTCTCCACCGTGACGAGAGGATCGTCGTCGAGCTTGTGGTGCAGGCCGATGAGGGCGTCGATGCGTCCCCGGGCCGTGCCCTTCCCCGAGGCCTCGAAGTCGTGCACCGCGGAGTAGGCCTCGACGCCCTTGGCGCTCGGATCGTGCTTCACGTCGTGGCGCCAGTCCTCGAGCTTGACGCCGGCGGGGAGGTCCTTGAGTGCGGCCTCGATGCGGTCGGCGTACTTGGGCGCATACGCGTGGTAGGAGAAGGCGAAGCTGGCCGACCGGATGTGCCGGTTGCTCGTGATCTCGAGCCCCGTCTCCTCCTTGATGCGCCGCTGCATCTGCTTCAGGTAGCCGGCGGCCTCGGCGTCGAGCACCACGTGGCAGTCGACGGCCCGCACGCCGAACATCTCCTTGAACTTCTCGGCCGGGCCCTCGTGGTGGATGCCCTCGTCGAAGCTGTACCAGGCGGTGTGGTCCCTGCCGGCGCCCATCATCAGACCCTTCAGGAACGCCTTGACGACCTTGGGCTTGCCGCGGAACACGACTTCGTAGAAGCGCGGCGCGGCGGTGGTTTTCTTGGCCATGTCAGACACTCCTTAGGCGAAGAAGACGAAGGTGACGATCACGAAGATCGGCATCAGGATCGGCAGCGACCACTTGCCCATGTAGCCGAAGAAGCTCGGCATGGGGATGCCGGCCTCCTCGGCGATGGCCTTGACCATGAAGTTCGGCGCGTTGCCGATGTAGGTCACCGAGCCCATGAACACGGCGCCGGCCGAGATGGCCGTCAGGTCGTGGATGAACTCCAGGTTCTTCAGCTCGGAGCCCAGGTAGCCCAGCATGCCGGGGATCTCGGCCTCGACCTTGCCGAGGTCGCCGAGGGCCGCGTTGAAGAACGTCAGGTAGGTGGGCGCGTTGTCGAGGAAGCTCGACAGGATGCCGGTGGCCCAGAAGTAGCGCACCGGGCCGTGCACGTTGTTGGTCAGGTCGGCCAGGGCGCCGGCCGGTCCGGCCTTCAGGATGGCCAGGGCCGGGATGATGGTCATGAAGATGCCGGCGAAGAGGTAGGCGACCTCCTGGATGGGGAACCAGCTGAAGCCGTTCTTCTCGCGCAGGGACTTCTGCGTGGTGACCATGCTGAGCACGCCCATGGCGATGATGATGACGTCCTTCAGCCAGTTCTGCAGGGGCACCTTCACGGCGTGGCTGCCGCCGGCGTAGACCGTCACCTCGTTGAGGTGCAGCGAGCCGGACATGATCACGGCGCCCATGACGCCCAGCAGGAAGAAGAAGTTGTGCCAGCCCTCGATGCGGATGCCGCCCTCGCCGGGCTGGGCCGCCGGCACGTTCTCCTCCTTGCGGTAGAAGTAGGAGTCGAAGAAGAAGAACACCACCAGCAGCAGGCCGCTCGTCAGCAGCATCTCCTTCAGCAGGCCGGTCGTGACCCAGAAGAAGGGCACCTTGTGCAGGAAGCCGAGGAAGAGCGGCGGGTCGCCCAGGGGCGTCAGGCTGCCGCCGATGTTGGCCACCAGGAAGATGAAGAAGATGATCAGGTGCACCTTGTGCCTGCGCCAGTCGTTGGCCCGCAGCAGGGGCCGGATGAGCACCATCGCCGCGCCGGTGGTCCCGATCAGGGAGGCCAGGAAGGTGCCGATCAGCAGCAGGGTGACGTTCACCTTCGGCGAGCCGCGCAGGGCGCCGCCCACGTAGATGCCGCCCGAGATGGTGAACAGGCCCCACAGCAGGATGATGAAGGGGAAGTAGTCCAGGAAGTAGATGTGCAGGATCTCCTGGATGGCCTCCGTCGCGTTCCAGATCAGGAACGGGATCGCGAAGAGCAGGGCCCAGAAGGCCGAGACCTTGGGGAAGTGGTGGTGCCAGAAGTGGGGCGCCAGCAGGGGGCCGAGGGCGATCGAGAGCAGGATGCCCGCGAAGGGGATCGCCGTCCACAGGGGCAGCAGGCCGACGGGGCTGACATGGCCTTCACCGTGGCCTTCGCCGTGACCGCCACCGTGTCCGGCCGCGTCGGCGGCGTGGGCCGCGGCCGCATGCGGATCGGCCGCGTGGCCATCGGCCGCCTGTTCGGTCGCGGGGTCGGCGGCGCCGTGATCCTGAGCAACGGCATTCAACGAGACCAGACCGACGAGTCCCAGGGCGACCAGCGCGATCAGCAGCGGGCGCCGGAGCGAACGAAAGTCACAGACCATGGGAGATGCCTCCGTGCAACGGGTTAAGTTGCCTGTTGGTGTGGCGTTGACCGTAGAATACGATGTCCCGGGTGTCAACTAAGGGTGCGGGTCCCACAATAGCAAGGTATCGGTCAGGTTAAAGTATTCTTTAGCGACAGGGATTCCATGCACATCGTCCACCTGAGCACGCGGCGCGATTTCTACGGTGGCGAGGTCTGCCTGGCGAACCTGGCCCGGGGGCTGGCCGCCCGGGGCCACCGCGTCAGCTGTCTCGTGCAGCCGGGCAGCGCGCTGGAGGCCGGCCTGGCCGGTGGCCCGGCGAACGTGGTGCCCCTGGCCATGGTCGACTGGTTCGACCCGGGCACCGTGGCCCGCGTGCGGCGGTGGCTGGCCGTCGCCGGCGCCGATGCCGACGTGCTGGCGACGCACCTGCCCCGGGACTGGTTCATCGCGGCTGTCGCGGGACGGGATCACGGCGGCGCCCAGGTCGCCACGCGGCACCAGCTGGCGCCGGTCTCGTGGCCGGTCTTCAAACGGCCCTTCCTGCGGCGCTGCCGGGCGGTGGTGGGCGTGAGCGAGGCCGTCTCGGCCGTGATGCGCCGCAGCGGGCTGGTGCCGCCGGAGCGGGTCGTCACGATCCCCAACGGCGTCGCGGCGCCGACGGGTGCGGGGGCAGGCGAGCGGCTGCGGCGTCTGGTCGGGGCGCCGCCGACGGCGCCGGTGGTCGGCATGGTGGGACGCCTGACGCCCGCCAAGGGGGCGGCCGATCTCGTCGCCGCCGCCGCCGCGGCCCGGCACGCGGTGCCGGATCTCCACGTGGTGCTGATCGGCGGCGGTGAGGACGGGGCCTTCGCGGCGGCGTTGCGGCGGGAGGCCGTCCTCAGGGGCGTCGGCGACCGCGTCCATCTGACGGGTTATCTGCCGGGCGCGGCCGACCTGGCCGCCGGCTTCGACGTGCAGGTGGTGCCCTCGGTGGCCGAGCCGTTCGGGCTGGTCACCATCGAGGCCCTGGCGGCGGGCGTGCCCGTGATCGGGACCGACGCCGGCGGCACGCCGGAGATCGTCCGCGACGGCGTCGAAGGCTTCCTCGTGCCCGCGGGCGACCGCGCCGCCCTGGCGAACCGGCTGGTGTGCCTGCTGGAGAGCGCCGGCCTGCGGCGGGAGATGGGCCGGCGGGGCCGCGCGCGCCACCGCGAACGCTTCACCCTCGCGCGCATGCTCGACGCCACCGAGGCGCTCTACCGGTCCTGCCGAAGAGAAGGGGCCCGGCGCTAGCCGGGCCCCTCGCACGATCTTCCGGAACGGATCCGGGTCTACTTGAACAGAGCCTTCACGGTGCCGAAGGAGGCGTTCTCCACGGCCACGGCGCCGCCGCTGGCCGCGAAGTTCATCGTGTAGTCACCGCAGCTGTCGGTGCCCCAGCTGTCGACCACCAGGTACACGTACATGTCCGAGCCGGACGCGTTGGTGTAGGAGACGGTCTCGGTCTCGCCGCTGAACGTGTCGTCGGCGTAGGCCAGGCAGTTCAGGGGCTCGACGCAGGCGTCGACGACCCACAGGGCGCCGTCGGCGGTGTTGGTCACGTCGGCGGTGAAGCTGCTGCCGGCGGGCATGAAGATCTCGTAGTAGTACTCGAGACCGTTCTCGGTGTAGGCCTCGCAGCCCAGCGCCGAGACGTTGTTCACGCCGGCGCAGGTGGTGCCGGTGAAGTACGAACCGAAGACGTCCTCGACCGCGTCGCAGAAGTCGACCGGCTCGGGCAGCGCCACCGAGTCGATGGTGAAGGTGAAGGGGCTGGCAGCGCCGTTGTAGCCGTCGACGACGAAGTAGAAGTCGCCGGAGACGGGCACGTTGGTCGACACGCCGGAGTCCACCACGATCAGGCAGCCCAGGGTCTCGTCGCACTGGTCCAGGACGGCCAGGTCGAGATCGCCGGCGTCAGCCGCGATCGAGGCCTGGAACATGGCCGGAGCAGCCAGGTACAGGTGGTAGACAACTTCGCCGCCGGACTCGTTCCAGGTCGAGCAGCCGTAGGTCGTGACGTTGTTGGGAGCGCCCGTGTTGTCGCCGTAGTAGACGTTGTCCAGGGCGATGGAGATCGCGCCGGAGCAGTCGAGCAGGCCCTTGTCGCCGGCCGGACCCTCGTCCTTCACCGGGGTGATCTTCGAGGTGGAACTCATCGGAGCAGGAGCGGCGGCGAGCACCGAACCGGCAACGAGGATCGTCATGGCGGCAAGAGCGATGATGGTGAGCAGTTTCTTCATTGTTGTCCCTCCAAAACGGGTACTTGAGAGAAATTCATGAGGGGGTGGTTCCCCACGACAATCGCCATCGGTTGTGTCCGTCACCTCCTTCTGCGGGTCCGGGCCGCGGGCCCGGGTGTCTGGATCCGAGGAAATCAGACGGGCGAATACACGCGGCTGCCGTTGCCGCCGATCGAATCGGCCGGCGACACGGGTTCACCGCGATGGACGAACTGCTGGAATCGAATGGGCCGGGCGGCCCGGGCGCTCCCGACTCCGGAGGCGCCGTGCGCCGCGGAGCGGTCCCGGACCAGGTGCGGGGCCTGGAAGGATAGGGATCTCGAGGATGGTCTCATCGGGTTCTCCCCTCCCCTGACCACCGTATTCGTCTGCTGCTCGAGTTGGGGCGATCACCTCGGTGAGAGGCCCCGGAACCCGTCGGGCGAAGCGCAACAGCGGCCCGGTTGTGCAAGTCCACGCGTCGGTGAAGTGCTCAAAAAAATCTTCCCCTTTGATGGGGGAATTGACCATATTATTTTGTTCGGTTAACTGTCAATCAACAAATCATCATGTTTTCGGGCTATTCAGCACCAAATCTATAAAAACCTTCCCAAGTCCATCAATGATGAGCTGAACCGCAATAACTGTGACCAGCAGCCCCATCAGTTTCTCGATGATCTTCATTCCCGTCGCACCCAGCCGGTTGAGCACCGCGTCGGCGCCCATGAGGATGCCGCCGGTCAGGAGCAGGATCGCGCCGACCGCCGCGAGCACGAGGGGCGCGCCCAGGTTGTCCGGCCCCTGGGGGGTGAGGACCATGACCGTGGTGATGCTGCCCGGACCGGCGATCATGGGGATTGCCAGCGGGGTGATGGACGGATCCTCGTCGATCACCTCGTCGGGGTGGTGCACGGCGTGGAGCTCCTTGTCGGCCGCCACCGCGCGCCGGATACCGGTCTGCCAGCGCCGCGGCTTCGACTGGAGCATATCCAGGCCGATGCCGAAGAAGATCACGCCGCCGGCGATGCGGAAGGCCTCGATGGTGATGCCGAACAGGCGCAGCAGTTCGTGCCCGACCAGGGTGAACAGGGCCAGCACCACGAACGCCGTGACGAGGGACTTGGCGAGGATGCGCCGCTTGGCCGGCCGGTCCCGGTCGGCCGTCAGCCCGCTGAAGAAGGGGATGACGCCCAGGGGATCGATGACGGCGAAGAGCGAAGAGACGCTGAGCACGAGAAAGGCGGTCGGGCCCACGTCGGCACCTCCGGGTCGGGTCCAGATACGTTCGGACGGCGCGCGACCGCCCGGGTCGGCGCAATGTGAGCATTCGGGGCCCTCGTGTCCAGCGGAACGCGCAGCCGGAATCGCCGCCGGGGCTCCCACCTGGGCAGTATGTCTTCATTTACGACCTAAAGAACGCTTTAGTTGTGGCGATATATCTGGCTGTCCCTCGCCCGGATCGGTCCCGCACCGGAAACTGAGTATCGGGAGATGACATGAGCCTGCGCATGAAGATCCTCACGCCCATCGTGGCCGCCCTGACCGTGGCCGGCGTGATCGCCTTCTTCGGCATTTCGCGGACGGTCGACGGCATGGTCCGCGACCAGGTCGCGTCCGAACAGGGGAGCACCAACGCCGCGATCGAACGGGCCATCGAGACCAAGGTGCACGAATACAACGCCTTCCTGGTCGGCGCCGAGGACCGCGTGCTGCAGCAGGCGGCCCTGCTCTCCGAGTGGCCCGACGTGCAGAAGGCCTACCGCCACGCGCTGACCGGCAACATCAACGACGAAGCCGATCCGCGTTGCCAGGAGGCGCGGGACATGCTGCGCACCTCGATGGCGCCCTTCGTCTCCGGCTACACGAAACAGACGGGCGACGAGCAGCTCTCGCTGCACTTCCACCTGCCGAGCGGGCGCAGCCTCACGCGCATCTGGCGCAAGGACTGGCAGACCAAGCGCGACGGCCGGAAGATCGACGTCTCGGACGACCTGACGGGATTCCGGCAGACCGTCGTCGAGGTCAACCGCAACCACAACAAGGTGTCGGGCATCGAGGTGGGGCGCGGGGGCTTCGCGATCCGGGGCGTCGTGCCCGTGTCCGAGGGGGCGAGCCACCTGGGTTCCCTGGAGGTCTTCACCGACTTCACGCCCCTGCTCGAGAAGCTGAAGGGCAGCGCCGACGAGGACTACGCCGTGTTCATGAACCGCGACCTGCTGGCGACGGCCACGAAGCTGCAGGATCCCGAGGCGTTCCCCGTCGTGGCCGACAAGTACGTTTTCTGTGCGGCCACGGACCGGGACCGGGCGCTGACGTTGTCGCAAGTGGATCTGCTGGAGAAGGGCTCGCGCGGGCTCGCCAAGGAGACCGCGGGGGACTGGCAGCTGGCCGCGATGCCGGTCAACGATTTCTCGGGCGACCCGGTGGGCGTGCTCGTGATCATGCTCGACGTCTCGGCGCAGAACCGGAAGCTCGCGGCCATCGTGGCGTCCGGCAGGAGCACGCGGCGGGCCGTGCTGACCGGCGTGGGCATCGGCACGCTCGTGCTGATCCTCGTGCTCGGCGGCCTGATGGCAGGTGTCGTCGCGCGGATCCACGCCACGCTGACCCGGGTCATCCAGAACCTCTCGTCCGGAGCCGCCCAGATCAACTCGGCCTCGGTGCAGGTGGCGGGCGCGAGCTCGCAGCTGGCCAACAGCTCTTCCGAGACGGCGGCGGCCCTCGAGGAGTCGTCGGCGTCGCTGGCCGAGCTGTCCGAGCGGACCCGCTCCAACAGCGAGACCGCCACCGAGGCGAACCGCATCGCGGGCCAGGCCAGCGAGGAGACGGTGGTCGGGCAGTCGGCGATGGAGCGCATGAACGCGAGCATCGGGCGCATCAAGGAGTCGTCGGACCAGACGGCGAACATCCTCAAGACCATCGACGAGATCGCCTTCCAGACCAACCTGCTGGCCCTGAACGCGGCGGTCGAGGCCGCGCGGGCGGGCGACGCCGGCAAGGGCTTCGCGGTGGTGGCCGAAGAGGTGCGCAACCTCGCCGGCCGCAGCGCCGAGGCCGCGCGCGACACGGCGGTCCTCATCGAGCAGGCCCAGCAGAACGCGAACCAGGGGGTCGAAGTCACGTCCGAGGTGGCCGAGATCCTGGCCCGCATCAACGACGCCGTGGGCGATGCGGCAGGCCTCATGGGCCGGGTCAACAGCGCGAGCGCGGAGCAGTCCAGCGGTCTGGACGAGGTGAGCACGGCCGTCGTGCAGATGAACACCTCGACCCAGGCGAACGCCGCCAGCAGCGAGGAGATCGCCGCGGCGGGCGAGGAGCTCTCGGCCCAGGCCGCCGAGCTCGACGACATGGTGGGCGTGCTGGTCGATCTGGTCGAGGGGCGCCGCACGGCGCAACCCGTGGCCTGACCGCAGACCCTCGCTGGCGACGGCCCCCGTCCGGCCAGGGACGGGGGCCGTCGTGCGTCCGGGCGCGGGCGGATCAGGAGCGCGAGGTCAGGCGCAGGCCGACGATGGCGACGAGGAGCAGGGCGAGGAAGACGATCCGGCCGGGATGCAGGGGCTCGTCGAAGAGGATGACGCCCAGCACCGCCGCCCCGAGGGCGCCGATGCCGACCCACACGGCGTAGGCCGTGCCGATGGGGAGCGTGCGCGCGGCCAGGCCCAGCAGGACCATGCTCGCCACGAGGGCGATCCCGGTCAGCACCGTGGGCACGGGCCGCGTGAATCCGGCCGTGTACTTCAGACCGATGGCCCAGCCGGTCTCGAGGAATCCGGCCAGCACCAGCATCAGCCATGCGGACATCCCGACCTCCTCGTGCGGATCCGCCGTCGGCCCCATTGTGCGGGCAAAGCGTTGCTGCGCCAACCGAAAACCGGGGGCGGGGCCGGCCGCCTTGACATCGTCGCCGGGCGTGCGGATCATTTGGCCGCAGGGCCGGTCGCCGTGGCGGCGAACGGCAGGAAGGAACCCATGTCCGGCGCACCCCGCATGCAGCCCGCGAACCCGGTGGCCAGCGACTTCGTCGATCCGGCCGGCGTCGATCTGGCGCGCCCGCTGTTCGCCCAGGTCGCCGACCTCGGTGCGTCCTATTTCGACTGGGTGCACGCGCCGGTGCCGCGGCCGCTGCTGCGCCGCCTGGCGGCCCGGCCCGGCGTGCGCTGGGCCGGCTCGGTGCGCATCTTCGGCGACGACCGCCTCGAGGCCATGACCCACATCCCCTGGCAGCTCGTGCTGGCCATCTGGGCTCCGGTGGTGGTGGCGCTGCCGGTGCTGGCCCGGCGCCTGGCGCCGCTGTCGGCGCTCGCGACGGCGGGTCTGCTCGTGGCCGGCTTCTTCGTCTGGACCTTCGCCGAGTACGTGCTGCACCGCTGGGGCTTCCACACGCCGCCGCGCAGCCGGCTGGGCATCCGGGTCCACTTCCTGGCCCACGGCATCCACCACCTCGACCCGACCGACGGCACGCGCCTCGTCTTCCCGCCGCTGCTGGGCGTGGGTATCGCCGCGGTGCTGTTCGGCCTGGTCTCGCTGGTGCTGCCGGTGGCGTCGGCGCTGGTCGTCATGTCGGGTCTGCTGGCGGGCTACCTCGTCTACGACATGTCGCACTACGTGAGTCACCACGGCCGCGTGCAGGGCTCGCCGTGGCTGCGCTTCCTGGCCCGCTACCACAACGCCCATCACCACCGCGAGCCCGAGGCCAAGTACGGCGTCTCGAATCCGCTCTGGGACATGGTCTTCCGCACCGGCGGGCACCGCTGACGCTCCCATGGCCCTCATCGAACTGAAATCCGTCGCCCTCAGCCACGGTGGCCCGCCGGTCCTGGACGGCGTCGACCTGCGCGTGCATGCGGGCGAGCGCATCAGCCTGGTCGGGCGCAACGGCGAGGGCAAGTCGACCCTGCTGCGGGTGCTCGCCGGCACCGTGCGGCCGGACGCGGGGGAGATCGTGCGGCAGGGCGGCCTGCGGATCGGCTGGCTGCCCCAGGAGGTCCCCGCCGAGGTGAGCGGCACCGTCGACGCGGTGGTGCGCGCCGGGCTCGCCGCCGCGCTCGGCGCCGAGCGGGCCCGCGAGGAGGGGCATCTCGTGGCCCAGGCCCTTACCCGCGGCGGCCTGGACGGCGAGGCCGACTTCGCCACCCTCAGCCAGGGCAACCGCCGGCGCGCCCTGCTGGCCCGGGCCATGGTGGCCGAGCCCGACCTGCTGCTCCTCGACGAGCCCACCAACCACCTCGACATCGACGCCATCGCCTGGCTCGAGGGCGAACTGCAGCGCTTCGGCGGCACCCTCGTCTTCGTGACCCACGACCGCGCGTTCCTACGCGGGCTGGCCGATCGCATCGTCGAGCTCGATCGCGGCCGGCTGCGCGACTGGTCGTGCGACTACACCACCTTCGTGGCCCGGCGCGACGAGGCCCTGCGCGTGGAGCAGGAGCAGTGGGCGGCCTTCGACCGCAAGCTCGCCCAGGAGGAGGTGTGGATCCGGCAGGGAGTGCGCGAACGCCGGACCCGCAACGAGGGGCGGGTGCGCGAGCTGAAGCGCATGCGCGAGGAGCGGCGCGAGCGGCGGGAACAGGCGGGCGCCGCGCGGATCGGCCTGCAGGAGGCCGGCCGCAGCGGCCGCCTCGTGGCCCGGGTGCGCGACCTCGAATTCGGCTGGGGCGCCACGTCCCTGGTGAAGGACTTCAGCACCCTGATCCAGCGCGGCGACCGCGTGGGCATCCTGGGCCCCAACGGCGCGGGCAAGACGACCCTGCTGCGCCTGCTGCTGGGCGAACTGGCGCCCCGGCGCGGCACGGTCGAGCGGGGCACGAACCTGCAGGTGGCCTATTTCGACCAGCAGCGCGCCCAGCTCGACGAGACGCGTACGGTCATGGAGAACGTGACCGACGGACGCGAGACGATTCCCTTCGGCGGGCGCACGGTCCACGCCATCACCTACCTGAAGAACTTCCTCTTCACCCCCGATCGCGCCCGCTCGCCCATCACCCACCTGTCCGGCGGCGAGCGCAACCGCCTGCTCCTGGCGCGGCTCTTCACCCAGCCGGCGAACCTGCTGGTGCTGGACGAGCCGACCAACGACCTGGACATCGAGACGGTCGAGCTGCTGGAGGAGCTGGTGGGCGAGTTCGACGGCACCCTGCTGCTGGTGAGCCACGACCGGGAGTTCCTGGACAACGTCACCACGAGCACCCTGGTGCTCGAGGGCGAGGGCCGGGTGGCGGAGACGGTCGGCGGCTACGCCGACTGGGCCCGCGCGTCGCGGGCGGCGGCGCGGGAGCGGGCCCGCGAAGAGGCCGCCGCGAACCCCCGGACGGACCGCCGCGAGACCCCGCCCGCTCCCGGCGGGCAATCGGCCGCCGCGCCGAAGAAATTGACGTGGAAAGAGAGCCGCGAACTCGAGGAGCTTCCCGACCGCATCGAGGCCCTCGAGACCGAGCAGTCCGCGTTGCATGCGCGGCTGGCCGATCCGGCCTTCTACCAGGGGCCCGGCGCGGAGATCGCCGCGGTGCGGAGCCGTCTCGAATCGTTAAGCGATCAATTGACATCGCTTTATGATCGGTGGAGCGAACTCTCCGAACGCAGCGGCTAGTCGAACCCGATTCCCGTTCTCAAATGGCGCTCCAACTCTCCGTCGGTTGCGGACTTAGCGGCGTGTGCGATCGCGGCGCACGTCCGACGCGAATTCGGCAACCCGGCCCGGACGAGTTCTGGCGCGGCGAAAACCGCTGGCATACATTGGGCCCATGCGGTTCAATGAGCCGCAGCGGTCCGGTTTCGCGGCCGACCGCGACCCGCTGCCCGGTCCCAGCCGGCCGGGCCTCTTTCCAGACCCCTACTCCCTCTCCCGCAGGGCCTGGTGGCGGTGGGATCGAGGGCGAGGAGGCGACGCAAACGCCATGTCTTCTGAACTCATCAGGCAAGACGATGTCACCATCCGCTTCGTCGGCGACTCCGGCGACGGCATGCAGCTGACAGGGACCCAGTTCACCGACACGACGGCCAAGGTCGGCAACGACCTCGCCACCTTCCCCGACTTCCCCGCCGAGATCCGCGCCCCGGCCGGCTCGCGGGCGGGCGTCTCCGGCTTCCAGATCCACTTCAGCTCGCGCGACATCTACACCCCCGGCGACGCCCCGAGCGTGCTGGTGGCCATGAACCCCGCGGCGCTGATCACCAACTACAAGGATCTGCAGCCCGGCGGCATCATCCTCGTGAACACGGGCGCGTTCACCGAGGCGGACCTGAAGAAGGCCGACCTCGACTCGAACCCCCTGACCGACGGCACCCTGAAGGGCTTCCGGGTCATCGAGGAGGACATCAACCAGCGCACCATGGAGGCGCTGGCGGACATGGGTCTGGGCAAGAAGGACGTGCTGCGTTGCAAGAACTTCTACACCCTGGGCATGGTGTACTGGCTGTACAGCCGGCCCATGGAGCCGACGCTCGAATGGCTCGAGCAGAAGTTCGCCAAGAAGCCGGAGCTGGTCGAGGCCAACAGCCGCGCCCTCAAGGCCGGCTACAACCACGGTGAGCTGCTGCGCCTCTTCCAGGGCCGCTACGAGGTGCCGAGCCTCGAGAACGCCCCCAAGGGCCACTACCGGAACATCATGGGCAACGAGGCCCTGGCCATCGGCCTGGTCGCGGGCGCCAAGCTCGCGAACCTGAAGCCGTTCCTCGGCTCGTACCCCATCACGCCGGCCACCGACATCCTGCAGTACATGGCGCTCATGAAGAACCACGACGTCATCACCTGCCAGATGGAGGACGAGATCGCGGGCATCTGCACCGCCATCGGCGCCTCGTTCGCCGGCCGCCTGGGCATCACCACGACCTCGGGTCCCGGCCTCGCGCTGAAGACCGAGGCCGCGGGCCTGGCCGTGATGACGGAGCTGCCGCTGGTCATCGTCGACGTGCAGCGGGGCGGTCCCTCGACCGGTCTGCCCACCAAGGTGGAGCAGTCCGACCTGATGCAGTCGATCTTTGGCCGCAACGGCGAGTGCCCCATGCCGGTGCTGGCCTGCGCGACGCCGGCCGACGCCTTCGACTGCGCGGTCGAGGCCTGCCGCATCGCGACCGAGTACATGACGCCGGTGATCCTGCTGAGCGACAACTACATCGCCAACGGGGCCGAGCCCTGGAAGCTGCCGGCGATGGAAGAGCTCAAGCCGTTCCCGATGACGTTCGTGACCGATCCGGAGGGCTTCAGCCCCATGACGCGGGACGGGAAGCTGGCGCGCAACTGGGCCAAGCCCGGCACGCCCGGCCTCGAGCACCGCATCGGCGGCCTGGAGAAGGACGCGAAGACGGGCAACGTCTCCTACGATCCGGACAACCACCAGGTCATGATCGAGACGCGCGAAGCCAAGGTCATGGGCGTCCGCGAGACGATCCCGACCCCGCCCCTGAATGGCGAGGCGACCGGCGACCTGCTGGTCGTCGCCTGGGGCTCCACCTTCGGTGCGACGCGGGCCGCGGTCGAGCGCCTGCAGAAGGAAGGCGTCAAGGCCACCCATCTGCACATGCGCCACCTGTGGCCGCTGCCCCACGGTCTGCTCGAGATCTTCAAGGGTTTCAAGCGGATCGTCGTGCCGGAAATGAACCGCGGCCAGCTGGCCCGGCTGCTCCAGGCGGAGTATCCCGAAGTGCGGTTCGAGACCTACAGCAAGATGAAGGGCAAGCCGTTCCAGGCCCGGGAACTGAAGGCCCATTTCGAGAATATCCTGGAGGAGAAGCGATGAGCGAAGTCCAGCAATTGAAGGCGAAAGACTTCAAGTCCAGCCAGGAAGTGCGGTGGTGCCCGGGTTGCGGCGACTACTCGATCATCAGCGGCGTGCAGAACACGCTCGCCGACATCGGGGTCCGCAAGGAGAACGTGGTCTTCGTCTCGGGCATCGGCTGCTCGAGCCGGTTCCCGTACTACATGGACACCTACGGCATGCACGGCATCCACGGCCGGGCGAACGCGATCGCCACCGGTGTGAAGGTCGCCAACCCCGAACTCGACGTGTGGGTCATCACCGGCGACGGTGACGGCCTGTCGATCGGCGGCAACCACATGATCCACTCCCTGCGCCGCAACGTGGGGATGAAGATCATCCTGTTCAACAACGAGATCTACGGCCTGACGAAGGGCCAGTACTCGCCGACCTCGCCGCAGGGCCTGAAGACGAAGACCTCGCCCTTCGGTTCGGTCGACGCGCCCTTCAACCCGATCCAGCTCGCCATCGGCGCCGGCGCCACGTTCGTGGCCCGCACCATGGACGTCAGCCCGAAGCACATGAAGGAGACGCTGGCCATCGCGGCCGAGCACAAGGGCGCCGCCTTCGTCGAGGTCTGGCAGAACTGCGTGATCTTCAACGACGGCTGCTTCAAGGGCTGGACCGAGAAGGCCGTCCGCGACGAGCTGACGATCAACCTCGAGGCCGGCAAGCCCATGGTCTACGGCAAGGACATGGACAAGGGCCTGAAGATCGCGGGATTCAAGGTCGAGGTCGTGTCGGCGGACGAGGCCTCGGTCTGGGATCCGACGGTCGACTCGGCGGGTGCGGCGTTCCTCATGTCGCAGCTCGACAAGGACCCGAACATGCCGCGCCCCATGGGCGTGCTGCGCCAGGTGCAGGCGCCGACCCTCGAGGACCTCGTCCACGAGCAGGTCAGCTCCGTGACCGACAAGCGCGGCGACGGCAACCTGAAGGACCTGATCTACACTCCCGACGTGTGGGAAGTGAAGTAGGGCCGACGGGTCACCGGCGGAAGAACGGAAGCGGCGCCTCTGCGGAGGCGCCGCTTCTTCGTTGTCGCCGATCGCGCGGTTCGCCGCTACTTCAGCAGCATGATCTTGCGGTGGTCGACGCCCGCCGCCGTTTCCAGGCGCACGTAGTAGGCGCCGCTGGCCACGGCCCGGCCGGTGTCGTCCCGCCCCGACCAGGTGACGTCCTGCTCGCCGGCGCTCCGGCGGCCGTCGACGAGGGTCCGCACCAGGCGCCCGGTGACGTCGAAGACGGCCACCCGCACCGGGCCGTCCGCCGCCAGCGCGTAGCGGATGCGCGTCTCGGGATTGAACGGGTTGGGCACGTTGGCCAGCAGGGCCGTGCGCGCGACCGGCGTGCCCGCCGAGGTCACCTCGACCTCGGCGCTGCGCGCGAGCTCGCGCCCGTCGCGCCAGGCGGCGTAGCTGTACCAGGCCGTCCCGCCGGCGGGCGGGGGCGCGTCGTCGCGGTAGCGGATCACCGCGCCGTCGGCCGGCAGCAGCGTCTCCGTGACCCGCGTCGCCGCGGCGCCGGGCAGCCGGCGGAAGACGTGGAAGCCGTCGACGTCGTCCAGGCGCACCGTCCATTCCAGGTCGACGCCGCCCGCGGCGGGCACCGCCCGCGGCGTCGGCAGCGCCACGGCGACGGGATCGCCGTCGGTGATCCGGGCCACCTCGGGCACGCCGGTGGTCGTCACCATGGGCGTCAGGGCGGACTGGTCGTTCCACGGCAGCCACGACATGAAGCCGGGCAGCGAGGGCTGCTGGATCGGGCGCAGCTCGAGGGCGACGTTGGTGGGGTCGACGTCGGTCACCAGCAGGTCGAAGGTGGCCAGCAGCGTCCCGGTGGCCAGGTAGGGCAGGGGTGCGAGGCCGATGCCCACCACGTACTCGTAGCCGTTCACGGGGTCGCCCGCGTTGATGGCGTTGCCCGCGAGGACGACGTCGGTGAACAGGGCCTCGCCCCGCACGACGACGAGGCACTCCCACCCCGCGACACCCGACGTGTCGGTGGGATTCCGCAGCGCCAGGTAGACCGGCACCGTGAAGGGCGGCACCTCGGCGGCGCGCTCCGCCGCGGTGAAGCCCGGGTCGAAGTACAGGCCGAGCTGGTTCGTGCCGAGGGGGATGCCGACGTCGGGCCGGCCGCGCAGCACCACGCCGCTGCACGCCGCGGGGCCGAGTGCCAGCACGCCTTCGTCGTCGTAGATCGAGTTCGCGGTGTACGCGATCTGGAGCGGGGCCGCTGCGCCGGGCGCCACCTCGGCAGGGGGCGTACCGACCACGGCGAAGGCGGGATTGTCGATGAAGGGCGCCAGAGCGAGCGGCACGGTGCCGAGATTCTCGACCGTGACCGTGCCGTACGCCGTCTGGCCGATGGCGACCCCGGAGATCGCGAGCGTGTCGGGCGTCACCGCGCAGGATTCGATCACCGGCCCACCGGTGCCGGCGAGACTCACGGCGGGGAGATAGGGCCCGAGGTCGAGGTCGGCGGTGAAGTAGCCGTCGACCACGGGGTTGAAGTTGACGATCAGGGCCAGTTCGGTGCCGGGCGGCACCACCAGGGTCTCGCCGTCCCGGCCGACCGCGAAGGGGGCCGTGTCCGGCACGATCGCGGGCACGACCTCGAAGGAGCCGACGCCCCGGTTGACGATCCGGATCACCTGCACGCGGCCGGAACCCGGCTCCGTGGCCGGGAAGACCACGTGCGAGGGCAGGATCTCGTAGTCGGGCGTGCTCCAGACGGCGACGCCGTGCACGAGGGCGTCGGGCAGGCCGTCGCCGAAGACGATGCGCGACGTCCACTCGCCCGGCTGGACGGGGGCGAAGCGCACCTGCACACTGCGGATGAGGCCCGGCTGCAGGTTCAGGACGCCGCCGCCGGACGTGATGGCGAACGGGTCGTGGGGACCGTCCCAGGCCACGTCGAGGGCCAGCACGGTCTCGCCCGTGTTGCGCAGGGAGGTGGATCCGGTGGTGATGCTGCCGACCTCGAGCGTGCCGAAGTCGATATCGACCGGCTCGGTCCAGGAGGAGACGAGGTCGCGGCCGGAGCCGGCCACGTCGATCTGGGGCAGTCCGGTGCCGAGGCTCACGGCGCAGACGTGGGGGCCCGGGCCGGACGGCGTGAAGGTGATGCCGAGGCTGAAGGTCTGGCCGGCGGCCACGGCCACGGCGCCGGTGCGGGAGAGCTGGAACTGGGGGTCGGCGCAGACGAGCGAGATGTCGAGTGGCAGCACGCCGCCGCCGACGTTGGAGATGCCGACCCATCTCGTCACGGACTGGCCGATGGTCACCGTGCCGAAGCGCACGATCCGCGTCTCGAGCTCGCCGACGGGCGAGTCGCTGTTGATGGTGGCCACGACGGGCTCGCCGGTGGTCGTGACCAGGGGCTGCAGGTCGCCCGGCGCGTCGCCGCCGAGATAGGCCATCCGGCCGGGGAGCGAGGCGAAGTAGATGGGGCCGAGGGAGATCTCCACCGGGCCGGGACCCGTCACGAAGGCGGTGAAGGTGGCCACCGCGGTGCTGCTGCCCGGGGGCAGGGGCGCAGCGAGGCCCACCGCGAAGTCCGGCGGCGTCGCCGCGTTGATCGCCTGGCCCGCCAGGCTCCAGTTTGTCAGCGTGCCCGGCCCGTCCACGGCGACCCGGCACTCCCAGCCGAGGATGCCGCCGCCCACACCCGGATCGCGGATCACGAGGTAGCCGGTCAGCGGCACGAAGACGTCGGGCTGGACGATGTCGGTCTGCGTCAGGGCCTCGTCCCAGTAGATGCCGATCTCGTCGGCGGCGCGGGCGGCGGGGCCGGCGCCGAGGAGCAGCAGGACGCCCAGGAGCGCCACGAGCCGGGCCGGGTCCCGGCGGCGGAGAGCGAGTCGCATCGATTTCCCCTTCATTCAGCGAACGGACCGGCGCGAGCGGTGGCCGGACCCGCATGAGTCTACCAAAACGGGGGGATTTCACAAAACGGGCCGTCGGAGGCTCAGACCTGCATATCCAGAAGTCGCGCCGGGACGATGGCTTGCGGCGATACGTCGCACCCCACGCCGACCACCGTGACCCCGGCCGCCAGCGCGTCCCGCAGCAGCCGGCCGTACGCCGGGTCGATGTCGTCGGCGGGCCCGACCGTGCGGGCGTCCGGCCGCTGGGAGCAGAAGAGCAGCACGGCGCGCTCGCCCGCCGCCGCCAGGTCCATCAGTTCGCGCAGGTGCTTGCGGCCCCGCTCGGAGGGGGCGTCGGGGAAGCGGCCGTGGCCGCCGGCGACCAGCGAGACGTTCTTCACCTCGACCCACACCGGCCCCGCGGCGCCCGCCAGCAGCAGGTCGATGCGCGAACCGCGCGTGCCGTACTTCACCTCGCGTCTGATGTCGTCGCACCCGGCCAGGGCGGGCACCAGGCCGGCCGTGATCGCCTCGGCGGCCAGCGTGTTGGCCAGCGCCGTGTTTACGCCCACGGGCACGCCCTCGGGCGTGTCGACGATCTCGAGGGACCACTTCAGCTTCCGCGCCGGATCGGCGGCCGGGCTCAGCCAGATGCGGCCGCCGGGGTGCAGACAGCCCGTCATGCGGCCGGTGTTGTTGGTGTGGGCGACGAGGTCGGTGCCGTCGGGGCCGACGGCGTGGATCAGGAAGCGCTTCTCGCGGCGGATGAAGGTGGCGGGCTGCAGGGGGCGGGGAAACTCCATGGATGTCCTCGGGGCCGGGCGGGCCGGGCCCGCCATGGGAGATGGCGCGTTGCCCGCGTGGGCGGACGGCGTTATTGTTAGCCCCATCGCGAACGATGGCAACTCCCGCTCCGAAAGACGACGTGACGATGCAGCTCGGTGACTGGAATTTCCGCGCCGTCCACGACGGCCGGTTCAAGCTCGACGGCGGCGCCATGTTCGGCGTGGTGCCCAAGATCTTCTGGGAGAAGCAGCATCCGGCCGACGAGATGAACCGCATCGACCTGGACCTGCGCTGCCTGCTCGTCGACCACGGCGACCGGCGCATCCTGGTCGACACCGGCATGGGCGACCGCTGGACCGAGAAGCAGCTGAAGATCTACGGTCTGGTGCGCCGACCCAACCAGCTCGTGGCCGAGCTGGCCGAGGCGGGCGTCACGCGCGAGTCGATCACCGACGTGGTGCTCACGCATCTGCACTTCGATCACTGCGGCGGCACCCTGCAGGAGCGTGACGGCGAACTCAGGCCCGTCTTCCCCAACGCCCGCCACTGGGTGCAGAAGCGCCACTGGGAGTGGTCGCAGGGCCCGAGCGAGCGTGACCGCGCCAGCTTCCGCCCCGAGGACTTCGCCGCCCTGGCCGAGCACGGCCAGCTGCAGCTGGTCGACGGGCCCGGGGAGATCATGCCGGGCGTGCGGGTGACGACGATCAGCGGGCACACCCCGGGCCAGCAGATGGTCGAGTTCCACACGGGCGCCGGCACGGTGGTCTTCGTGGGCGACCTGCTGCCCTTCCTGAGCCAGGTGCACATCCCCTGGATCATGGGCTTCGACCTGAACCCGCTGCTCACGGTCACCGAGAAGAAGCAGTTCCTGACCCGGGCCGTCGAGGACGGCTACATCCTGGTCTTCGAACACGACACCATGCACGAGGCCGCCACCGTGACGTTCGCCGACGGGAAGTTCCAGCCCGACCGCGTCTTCACCCTGGCCGCGGCCGCC
This sequence comes from bacterium, assembly GCA_020440705.1. NCBI lineage: Bacteria > bacterium. The sequence continues at coordinate 28,038 of JAGRNP010000032.1, forward strand.
GCGGGCGGCGAGTAGGAAGCGCACGTGAAGAACGACGACCTGATTCCCGACCTGACCGCCGCCGCGCCGCCGCCGGAGCCGGAGCGCGACGTCGTCCGGAAGCCGTCCTGGCTGCGCATGAAGCGCCAGGGCGGGGCCGAGTACAACGACATGAAGCGCCTGCTGCGCACCGCCTCCCTGAACACGGTGTGCGAGAGCGCCAACTGCCCCAACCGGGGCGAGTGCTTCAGCAGCCGCACGGCGACCTTCATGCTGCTGGGCGACATCTGCACCCGCCACTGCACCTTCTGCAACATCCCGGGCGGCCGCGTGCGGCCCGTCGACGCCGACGAGCCGCGCCGCGTGGCCGAGGCCGTGGCCGAGCTGCAGCTGAAGTTCGCCGTGGTCACCTCCGTCAATCGCGACGACCTGCCCGACGGCGGCGCCGCCCACTTCGCCTCGACCATCCGGCAGATCCGGCGGCGCAACCCCGGCTGCGGGGTCGAGGTGCTGATTCCCGACTTCATGGGCGATCCCCAGGCCCTCGAGGTGGTGCTCGAGGCCGCGCCCGAGGTGCTGAACCACAACCTCGAGACCGTGCCGCGCCTGTACGGCGAGATGCGTCCGCAGGCCGACTACCACCGTTCGCTGCAGGTGCTGCGGCGCGCGCGGCAGTGGGCCGACGGGTTCGAGCGCAACATCCGCATCAAGACGGGCATCATGGTCGGCGTGGGCGAGACCCTCGCCGAGGTGACCGAACTGATGCGCGACGCCGTGGCGCACGGCGTGCAGATCCTGACCATCGGCCAGTACCTGCAGCCCACGGCGCAGCACCACCCGGTGATCCGCTACGTGGAACCGGCGGAGTTCGCGGAGTACGCCCGCCTGGGCCGCGAGCTGGGCCTCGAGTGGGTCGAGAGCGGGCCCATGGTGCGCTCGAGCTACCACGCCCGCGAACAGAGCGACGGCCTGGCCGACGAGCGCGACGGCCACGCCGCCACGGGATGACCGGCGGGCGGCGCTGGATCGCCTGGGCCGCCCTGGCCTACGCGATCATCATCGCCGCCGTGGCCCTGGGGCTGGCCCGCCTCTACGCGGGGGCGTCGACGCGGCTGGACGAGGCCCTCGGGCAGCGCCTGCTCGCGGTCGCGGGCACCATCGCCGAACTCTCGCCCGCCGAAGTGGTCTTCAGCCACGTGGTCGGCGACACCGCGGCCGACTACGCCCTCGAGACCCTCACCGAGTCCTATCTGGCCATCGCCAGGCGCGAGAATCTGGCCGAGATCACCCTCACCGACGCCATCGACCGCAGCGTGATCGTGTCGACCTCGGCGGCCCTGGCCCCGGGGGCGCCCAACGACTGGTGGGCCCTCGATCCGGGCGCGGTGGAGACGGCCCTGGCGGGACAGCCGGCGGCGACGAAGCTGTACGACCTCGACGGCCCGCGCGGCGTGAAACAGAAATCGGCCCACGTGCCGCTCATGCGCTACGACACCGAGGGCGGCTACGTGCTGGCGGTGGTCACCGTCAGCGGCAGCCCCGACTTCTTCGAGGCCCTCGACGACCTGCGCACCGGCGCCTGGGTGACGGCGCTGGCCGTGCTCGCGGTGCTGGTGGCCATGGGCGTCTTCCTCGGCCGCATCAACGTGGCCCTCGGCCGCTACCGCGCCTCGATCCTGCGCCAGGAGAACCTGGCCGCCATGGGGCGCATGACCGCGGGCATCGCCCACGAGATCCGCAACCCCCTGGGCATCATCCGGGGCGCGGGGCAGCACCTGCAGCGGGTGCTCGGCGACCACGGCATCGCCGACGAGGTGGCCGACTTCATTCCCGAGGAGGTCGACCGGCTCGACCACATCCTCACCGGCTATCTCGCGTTCGGCGCCGACAGGGACGCCGTCGTCGAGACCTTCGACCTGGCCGACGCCCTGCGGCGCGGCGCCGGGCTGGTGCGCGACGAACTGGCCGCCGCCGGCGTGACCCTCGTGGTGCCGCCCGTCCTGCCGGCCCTGCCGGTGCGGGGCGACCCGCGCCGGGTGCAGCAGGTGCTGCTGAACCTGCTGCTGAACGCGCGCGATGCCATGCCCGGCGGCGGGGCGGTCGAGCTCGATGCGGCGGCCGCGGGCACCCGCGCGGTGGTGCGGGTGCGGGACGAAGGACCCGGCCTCGGCGATCTGGCTTCCGACAAGCTCTTCGAACCCTTCTGGACCTCCAAGGAGAAGGGCAGCGGACTGGGGCTGGCCATGTCGCGGCGGATCATGGAGGATATGCACGGCGGCCTGGATCTGGCCGACCGGCCGGACGGCCGCGGGGCCGTGGCCGAGCTGTGGGCCCCGCTGGCACCGGACGCCGGCCCGGCGGCCCGGTGAGCGCGGAAAGGGAGACGACGTGGCGCGCATCCTGGTGGTGGACGACGAGCAGAAGATGGTGGTGCTGCTGAAGAGCGCGCTGGAGCACCGCGGCCACGAGGTGGTCGGGGTGCACGGCGGCGCCGAGGCCCTGGCGCAGGTGCGCGAGCGGGCCTTCGACGTGGTGCTCACCGACCTGCGCATGGAGCCGGTGGGCGGGCTCGAGGTCCTGGCCGGCGTGCGCGAGACGAGCCCGGACACGGCCGTGGTCATCCTGACGGCCTACGGCGAGGTCGAGACCGCCGTCGCGGCCCTGCAGCAGGGCGCCTATCACTTCCTGACCAAGCCCGTCAACTTCCAGGCGGTGGCCCACGTGGTCGAGCAGGCCGTCGGGGCCGAGGCGGTGCGCCGCGAGAACGCGGCCCTGCGGCGGGTGACCGGTGCGCCGGTCGGGACCGACGACGCCCTGGTGGGCGAGGCGGCGGCGACCCGGTCCCTGCGCGAGATGATCGGGCGCGTGGCGCCGTCGGATGCCACCGTACTCATCCGCGGCGAGAGCGGCACCGGCAAGGAGCTGGCGGCCCGCGCGATCCACGCGCGCAGCGGCCGTTCGGACCGGGCCTTCGTCCCGGTGAACTGCGCGGCCATCGCCGAGACCCTGCTCGAGAGCGAGCTCTTCGGCTACCGCAAGGGCGCCTTCACCGGCGCCGACAGCGACCGGGAGGGGCTCTTCGAGGCGGCCCACGGCGGCACCGTCTTCCTCGACGAGATCGGCGAGGCGGGGCCCGCGGTGCAGGCCAAGCTGCTGCGCGTGCTCGAGGAGCGGCGCATCAACCGCGTGGGCGATCCGCGCGAGCGCGAGGTCGACGTGCGCATCATCGCGGCCACGAACCGGCCGCTCGAGGAGGCCATCGCCGCGCGCACCTTCCGCGAGGATCTCTACTACCGCCTGCTCGTCTTCCCCCTCGACGTGCCGCCCCTGCGCGAGCGCGCCGATGACATCCCGCTGCTGACCGACCACTTCCTGCGCGCCCTCGGCCGCCGCGGCCACAAGCTGCCGGCCGGGACCATGGCCCGCATGCGGGCCTACAAGTGGCCCGGCAACGTGCGGGAACTGCGCAACCTGGTCGAGCGGGCCCACATCCTGGCCGGTGACGGGCCGGTGGGCGACGAGCACGTGCTGCTGGACGTGGCGGCGGCCCACACGGGCGAGGAGCCCGGCGCCGACCTGAACCTGGACAACAACGCCCGCCGGCTCATCGCCGCGGCCCTGCAGCGGGCGGGAGGCAACAAGAGCCGGGCGGCGCGCATGCTCGGCATCACCCGGCGCACCCTGTACTCGCGGCTCAGCCTGCTGGGCATGGACGACGGGGACGACGGCGAAGACGAAAACGCCCCCTGAGGGGCGGCCGGGGGCGGAAGCTGTACCGGGAGGGACATCCCGGCCCGGCCGAGGCCCGGCCGGGACGATGCAAGTGCCAGGCGGACATGGACTTGAAGTCGAAGTGCGACGTTCGGGCGGCTGGCATGTCTCCTGCAACGCCGGGCCGGGCGCCGTCCGGCGGCGCCGTGACCCGATCCGGAGGCGAGGACCCCATGAGCGACATCACGAACTTCCGCGCCCGCGTCTCCGGGCCCCGGCTGCGCGGGGCCGGCCTCGGGCTCGTGCTGCTGGCCGCCGTCGCCGTCGGGACCGGGCCGGCCGCCGCCCAGCAGAGCGGCGAGGCCGTGCGGACCTTCATCGAGCGCAATGACGAACTGCTCATGTGGGCCCGTGATCTCGTGGCCGAGACCGAGAGCGACCAGGCCCGCCGCGTGCTGCGGCAGGCGGCCGACCTGCACCAGCGCAGCGTCGACATCCTCGACGGCGGGCGCCCCGTCGAGGCCCTGGCCGTCGGCCGGCGCGCCCGCGACGCCATCTGGCACGCGGTGCGCCTGGCGCGGGAGGCCATGGGGCTGGAGGAGCGGATCCGCATCCGCGCCGAGCGCTTCCGCGACCTGCACCAGGACCTCTCGGAGCGGGCCCGCGCCGGCAACAACGAGCAGGCCCTGCAGTTCCTCGAGCGGGCCCGGCAGCAGGCCGACCGCGCCCGCGAGCTCGTGCGCCAGGGCGACTTCCAGCTGGCCTGGAACCTCCTGGACCAGGCGGGCGATCTCATGGCCCGGGCGGCCCGCGTGCTGGCGGCCGACGCGGGCCCCGAGCGCCTCGACGCCGAACTCGAGCGGGCGCGCGCGGCCATCGCCCGGGCCCGCGAGCAGCTCGGCGACGGCGCCCGTCCCCACCAGCTCGACCTGCTGGCCGAGGCCGAGGACGCCTGGCAGCGGGCCGACGCGGCGCGGGCCGCGGGCCAGCCGGGCCAGGCCCTGCAGTTGGC
>JAGRNP010000033.1:0-23185 GCA_020440705.1 bacterium
CGGCGGGCCCTCGACCTGGATCCGGACTGCGTTCCGGCCCTGGTGCAGCTCGCGCGGCTGGAGCGCGCGGCGGGCAACGCCGGCGTGGCCGCGCAGTTGGACACGCGGGCCCGCCGGCTCGGGGTCGGCGTCGGCTCCGGCGAGTAGCCCGCCACGACGACGCACGGCCCGCCCCGGGCGGGGACGGGCCGTGCCATCCGCTCCCGTTCAGACCTCGATGCGGGTGAAGGCCTCGTTGAGGCTGGCCACGGCCTCGGCGTCGCGGCCCTCCATGTAGAAGCGCAGCACGGCGTCGGTGCCCGAGGCGCGCAGTTCGAACCACTGCCCCGCGAACGCGATGAAGGTGCCGTCGCCCGCGTGGAAGACGCGCTCGATGATCGGCAGGACCGTGCCCTCCGGCAGGCGGTCGAGCAGGGCGGCCGCCGCCGCGTCCGGCTCGCTCCCCTCCAGGCCGGCGAAGAAGGCCACCGTGGCCTCCTTGCGGGCGTTGCCCTCCGCCTGGGCCGCGGCGCGGGCCTCGCCCTTCAGCGACTCGTCGAAGAGGGTGATGTCGCGGCGTTCGTAGAAGCGGTAGCGGGTGTCGTACTTCTCCAGCAGGTCGAGGTAGTAGCCGGCGAAGCTGCCGCCCGCGCGGTGCAGCCGGGCTGCCAGGCCCAGGCACATGACGCCGATCTGCATGGCGTCCTTCTCCTTGGCCGCCAGCGAGGTGCGCCGGCCGTGGCGGCTGGCCACGGGCTCGGCCGGACCCATGGCCGCCCCCCCGCTCTCCTCGGCCATGATCAGCAGGCGGGGGCGGGGTCCGAACGCCGTCGCGACGCCGGTCACGTCGGTGGCGCCCGTCGTGGCGGCGCCGGCCGCGATCTGCGCCTCGAGGCTCTCGACCAGCTCGGCGAAGTACTTGAAGCCCACCGGCACCCGGTAGGTGCCGAGATGCGCGCCCGTGCGCGCGTTGTGCGTCGTGGCGATCTCGCCGATGCTCATGCTGGTCGGGAAGGTGGTGGCCACGATCCAGTCGGCCGCGTCGAGCTCGCCCGCGTCGGCGAGGCAGTCGAGCTTCAGGGCCGTCAGCATGAAGTAGATCTGGTTCGGCTTGAAGAAGACGAGGCAGCGCGCGTCGTCGAGGGGATCGACCTCCAGGCCCGCGGCGGCCGCGGCGGCGGCCCGCTCGGCCGGCGCCACGGTGACCATGTTGAAGCGGTCGCCGTCCGGATCCCAGATGAAGAAGACGTCGCAGGCGCGGTCGCGCAGGAGGTCCTGGGCGCCCACGTGCTTGTAGACCTGCCACTTGCCCGGATCGACGCCGTGGTTCACGCCGTCGAGGATGCCGATGCCGTGGTAGGTGCTGCTCTGCTCCTCGTGGGTGAAGAAGACGGGCTGACCGTCCCCCACGCCCAGGCCCAGGGCGGCGAAGATGCGCCGGGCCGTGGGCCCCATGGAGCCCCCTTCGGTGCAGATGCCCGCCCGGAAGCCCTGCGCCGCCGCCGGCGCGATGTCGGCCAGCAGGCTCTCCGGCACCACCTGGCGCAGCACCGCGGTGTAGGGCGCGACCGGGTCGAAATCGCGCACGATGGCCGGATCGTCGGCGGCCGCGAGCCGGATCGCCAACCCCTCGCGCGCCCCTGCGGCGGCCAGCTCGCGCACGCGTTCGGCGATGCGCGCCGCCATGCCCAGCAGCTGCCCCCCGCCCTTCTCCATGGGCTTCCAGCCGCCCTTGTAGCTCTGGCTGTGGCTGGCCGTGAAGTTCTCGCCGCCGTCCAGCTCCTCGAAGAAGACGCCGAAGCTCGACAGCCAGATGGGCGTGGTCGGCTCGGCGGCCGGACGCAGATGCACCTCCAGACCGTGGGCCGCGTAGATGCGCGCCGCCAGATCGATGAACTCCCGGGTGTGGGGGCGCACCTCGCCGCCCACGTGCAGCTTCCGCAGGCCGTTCTCGACGGCCAACCGGGCCCGCGCCTCGAGCATCAGCGCCACGCTGTACGCGTTGAACGGGACCTCGGTGCTGAACAGGTCGTCGGGATCGAGCAGGTCGCGGTAGCCGGCGGTGCCGAGCTGGAATCCCGCGGCCCAGGCGCCCAGGCCGCTGGCGGCCACGAATTCGGGGGTCAGCTCGAGAACGGCGGGTTCGTTGGCGAAGGGCGTGTAGCGGGGGCCTGCGGCGGGCATGATTCGTCTCCCGGTTGGGGTCCGGTGGCGGCGGCGGAGCGTTCGCGGGGCAATATACCGCCCTACGGAGCGGGCGGAAAGAGGAACTCGACCGCCGCCGGAAAGCGCGCGGCCCAGGCCGCCTCGTTGTGGCGGTCGCCCTCGCCCTCGACCACGAGCAGATCCCAGCCCCCGACGTAGCCGCGCTCCTGCAGGACGTCGGCCAGCCGGCGCAGGGCGTCGACGTAGTCGTCGGTCCCGTTGCCGTCGCCGTCGCGCCGGTTCCCCTCCTCGCGCGTGCCCATGTCGACGTAGAGCGGGTCGGGCCGGCCGGGAGCCGTCGCGCAGAGGTCGAAGACGGGATGACCCGCGATGAGCAGGCTCGGCGAGAAGGCCGCGCCCCGGCCGAAGACCTCGGGGTGGGCGAACGTGCCGTAGAGGGTCATCAGGCCGCCCAGGGACGATCCCGCCAGGGCGGTGTGGGCCGGTCCGGAGCGGGTGCGGTACCGCCCGTCGACCCACGGCTTCAGCACGTCGATCCAGGCCTGCAGATGGTCGGGCCCGCCGCCCGAGCCCTCGCGGATGCGGGACGGCCACGGCGTGTACTCGCGGGTGCGCGCGCCGCCGCCGTGATCGACGGCCACCACGATCAGGGGGGCCACGCGGCCCGCGGGGATCAGCTCCTCGAGGGTCTCGTCGACGCGCCACTCGCCCACGAAGCTGGTGGCGTCGTTGAAGACGTTCTGGCCGTCGGCCATGTACAGCACCGGATACCGGCGCTCGCCTTCGGCGGCGTAGCCGGGCGGCAGGTACACCCACACCCGGCGGCCATCCAGGAAGCCCGGCACGGTGTGGGTGGTCACGTCGCCGCTGATGGTGTCGACGCGCCGCGCGGGCCGGCCGTCGGCCCAGCCGGCCACGACGAGATCGAGGGTCTCGGGCGCGGCGCCCACCACGTGCAGGCGGTTGGCGATCTCCTCGCCGTCGGGCCCCTTCTCCACCGCCAGCCAGGAGCCGAGGGCGAACTTGTACTGCAGGCCGTGGCCGGCGGGCAGGTCGACGGTGAGTTCGGCGGTGCCGTCGTCGCGGCGGGTCAGGCGCCAGTCGGCGGCGTCCGGACGCCAGCCCTGGTAGTCGCAGGCCAGATGCACCGGCGCATCGGGGGGCGTACCCGGCGGCAGGGCGACGCGGAACGTCACCGGCACGGCCCGCGCGGTGGCGGCGCCGCCGAGCAGGAGCAGGACGAGAAGGGGCGTGCGCATGAGAGACCTCCGCGGGGCGATTCGGGAACGACGACGGCCCCGGGCAGAAGCCCGGGGCCGTCATTGCAGCACGGAGTCGCGGCTACTTCAAGAGCACCATGCGCCGGGTCTCGGTGTCCGAGCCGACGGTCAGGCGGTAGAAGTACACGCCGCTGCCCACGGCCTTGCCGTCGTCGGTGCGGCCGTTCCAGATCACCACGCCCGGCCCGGACTCGAAGTGGCCGGACCGCAGGGTCTGCACCTTCTCGCCGCGCACGTTGTACACGACCAGCTCGCCCCGGCCCGCGCGCGCCACGTCGAAGTGGATCTTCGTCATGGGGTTGAACGGGTTGGGGCTGTTCTGGGCCAGCACCAGGCGGGCCGCCGCGCCGTGGGGCACGTCGGTCACCTCGCAGATCTGGTACACGTCGAGCGCCAGGATCTGGGGGTTGCCCACGGCGTCGAAGTTGTCCGGATCGATGCTGAAGAACCGGTTGCCCTGGTTCGGGCACTCGTAGACGTCGTTGGCCAGGTACTTGTACTCGATGTTCTGCGCCGCCGAGTCGGGGAAGACCACCGAGACGGTGTAGATCCGGTCGTTCGCCACGGCGTCGGGCGCGATGCCGTCGTCGTGGAGCATGGTGTTCGAGGGCACCGTCCAGTCGAAGCCGGCGCCGTTGTCGGTGCCGTTGACCGTCACGACGTCGAACTCGTCGATGCTCCCCCAGGCCGTGTTGTTGAAGTCGACCGAGAAGACCACCTCGACGGGGCGCCAGATCCGGTTGCAGAAGTCGTACTTCACGGTCGGCAGGGCCAGGGGACCCAGCGTGCCGCCGATCGTGTCGAAGAGCTCGTCGTTGAGGAAGACCGAGCGGTCGCCCTGGCCGTCGCACTCGTAGCTGCTGTTGAGCAGGAACTTGTACGCCACGTCCTTCCGGGCGCCGGCCGGGAAGGTGATCACGCCGGTGAAGACCCCGTCGGCGGCCGTCTCGTCCTCGCCCGTGCCGTCATCGACCAGCGGGTGGTCCGAGGGCACGTTGAAGTTCAGCGGCAGCACCGAGCCGTTGATGCTCACGGTGTCGGTCGGCGCATAGCCGGACAGGCTCATGTCCACGCGGAAGATGACGTCGATGTCGTGGGTCGTGAAAAGCGTCGGGTCCTCGTCGTTCCACCACACCTCGATGACGTCCTGGGCGCCGTTGACCAGGTCCAGGGTGTGGGTGCGGTTGCCGGCCAGGGGCTCCCAGGTGGTGCCCTGGAAGTTGAACTTCCACTCGAAGCTCTCGCTGGCGGTGCCCGCGCCGCAGTCGCCGTCGTACTTCATGGTCGTGGTGTACTCCCAGATGTCGTCGACGCCGGTGTCGGTCATCACGCCCGTGTCGCCGATGGGATCGAAGGTCAGGGGCGCCTTGCTGCCCTCGACCGTGAACTGGTAGGGCGGCAGCTCGGCCGTGTTGGCCAGCAGCTGGGACATGCGGCCGCGGAAGACGACCTCCTTCAGGCCGAAGCACTTCTCGTTGTCCACGCCGTTGTCGGTGATGACGTTGCCGGCGACGTCCTCCACGTCGGTGACGCGCAGGTTGTACAGCGCGGCCGAGGCCGTCAGCGGCGCGGCGAGCTCCAGGTGCACCACGCTGAAGTCGGACGCGTCGCGGGTCGCCGAGTTGATGATCGCCAGGCCGATCTCGTAGTTGGCCGTGTTGGCGGCCGAGGTCGCGTCGACGGGCTCGTTGAACTGGACGTTGAACGAGGTGCCCACGGGGTACGACGCGGGCTGGATGCCGGTCAGCACCGGCGGATCCGGGTCGGCGGCCGCCTGCACCGTGTAGGGCAGGTAGCTCAGCAGCGGGATGTCCGAGGCGGTGTCCCAGAGGGTGAAGCCCGGGGTCGAGAGCTGGGAGCCGTCGTTGGCGGCGGCGTCCAGGGGGCCCTTGGTCGGAGAGTCCTGGGTGGTCCACACCTCGACGTTGATCGGCGCGCCCGCCGAGACGCCCAGGGTGCCCAGCATGATGGCGAGCTCCTTGAAGCTCGTGCCGGTGGCCATGCCCAGCGCGCCGGGGCCGGCGGCCAGGGGCGCCCAGGCGGCGCCGTCCCAGTGGTAGGAGGCCTGCCAGTTGTTGTCCAGGTTCACGTAGAACATGAAGTCGGGCTTGTTGGCCGCGAGGCTCCACTCGATGGCGCGGCCCCAGGGGTCGTCTGTGCCGCCGGCCGCGGTGCCGACGTCGATGGCGATGCCCATCTGGGTGGTCCCGAAGCCGCCGGCCATCTCCACGCCGAGGTAGAGGTTCACCGCGTCGTTGGTGATGTGCACGTGGCTCAGGTCGATCTCGGCGAACTGCGTGTCGGACGTGTCCACGTCGGCCTCGTTCACCGACAGGAAGTCGTTCACGCCGTCGATGACGATCGTCTGCGGGGTCTGGGCCAGGGCGGCCCCACCGACCAGCAGTGCGGCCAGCAGCACCCCCAGACTCCAGACGTGATGGCGGTTGCGCATCGGACTCCTCCTTTACTTGACGAGGGAGAGCGGCCGGGTGATCGCCCGTCCGCCCCATTTCAGCTGTGAGAAATAGGTGCCCGAGGCCACGGCCTGCCCCGCCTGGTCCTTGCCGTCCCAGACGATGCGGTGCAGCCCCGGCGTGACCCGAGCGTCGACGAGAGTGGCCACCAGGCGGCCCCGGACGTCGAAGATCGTCAGCCGGACGTCCGTCGCGGCCTCGCCCGGGATCTCGTAGGCGATGGTCGTCGACGGGTTGAAGGGATTCGGATGGTTCGGCAGCAGGCGCGCCCCGGCGAGGAGGCGGTCCGGCACCGGGGAGGCGTCCAGGTCGGGCAGGCCGTCGCCGTCGCCGTCGACGACGAGGGTCCACGCCGCGTCGATGGTCGGCAGGGCGGCCGCCGTGTTGTTCGGCACCGAGTCGCCGCCGAGTTCGCCGCCGGGCTCGGGATCCCAGGTGACGCTCGCAGCCAGGGCGATGCTCGCGCCGGTCGGCACCTGGCCCGCGCCGAGGCCATAGAGGGTCGCCCAGGGAATGGCGATCTCGCTGCCGCCGGCGTCGCCGAAGGTGTGGAACGAGTCGAAGGCCGAGGTGATCTCGCCGCTGCGGTCCTGGGTGGTGGTGGGCGAGGTCAGCTCCCAGAAGCCGTCGCCGTCGAAGATGGACTGGTGCTGATAGCAGCCGTACTGGAAATCGGGCGCGTAGCCCGCGGCCGTGAACACGGCCCCCCGCTCCCAGGCGTCGGTGGCCGTCAGGTCGGTCTGGCCGTTGGCCGTGCCCGGGTCGACGTCCAGGTAGAGCAGCCAACTGTTGGCGCTGACCACGCCGTCGATGGCGAGGTAGAGATAGGTCGCGTCCCAGCTCACGAGCAGGCGGTCGATCTCGTTGCTCGCGGTCCAGGCCGAGTCGTTGCTGTCGGCCAGGGCCTCGGCCCCGTCCCATTCAGCGGCCTGGATGTGCCCGTCGATGGCCACCGCGGTCGTGATGACCCCGATGACGACCGCGCCCGGCGCCGTCAGCGCCGCGTTGCCGTTGGCGGCGGCGTCGGACACCGCGCCCGCGACGAGCGCCGGGTACATGTCGCCGTCCGGAATCAGGGCCTCGACGGCCGCGGCGGTGGCGGCGTCGAGGACGAACGTCTTCGTGGTGGTGGCCCCGGCCTCGAGCACCGTTGTCGCGAGAGGCAACGCCACGCTGCCGAACTGGCCGGCGACGGAAAGGCCCGTCACGTCGTCCACGGTGGTCGGCTGGTCGAACTCGACGACCCACTGGTCGTTCAGCGGATAGTAGCGGGAGGCGGTCACGCCCGGGCCGATGGTGTCGACGAGGAGGTCGGCCAGGGCGCGCAGCTCGGCCACGTCGCCGCTGCCGTCGGGCGCGCTGGTCGGACCGGCGTACAGCTGCAGCTGGAAGACGCCGCTGCCCTTGATCTCGTCGCCCTTGCTCAGGGTGCCGGAGATCTCCTTCTGGTGGCTCGCGCCGCCGGCGCCGAGCACCCAGGCGGTGGCCATGCCCGTGTTCGGGTTGCGGAAGCCCATGTACGACGCGTCCGGCGCCCAGACCCGGTCGAGCTGGGCGTTCCACACCAGGTCGACGAGCGAGGGCGAGAAGCCGCCCTGGATCCAGTGCGTGGCCGGACCGACGCGGTAGGTCACGTCGAAGTGGCTGTCGCCCTCGGTCAGGCTGACGGTCTTGGCGACCTCCTCGTGCCCCATGATCACGGACACGGTGGTGCCGTCCAGATCGATGGCCGTCACGTAGCCGCTGTGCTGGTAGTCGGGCGAGACCTCGCTGAAGGCGGCGGTGTGGTTGACGTCGTTGTAGTCGGCGTCGGTGTCGGCCCAGTAGGCGTTGTCGACGCCGATGGCCGTGTCGTCGTAGCCCGCCCCCCGCACGAAGAGATGCGTCAGGCGGCCGCCCGTCCCCTCGAAGACGCCGAAGAGGCGGTCGTTGTGGATCACCGTCTCCTGGTAGCCGTCGTTGTCGATGTCGCTGAAGTAGGCGTCGGTGGTGGTGGCGTACTCGCCGTTGGCCCAGTGGGCGGCTTCGGCGTAGATCATGGCGTTCTTCATGTGGGCCGAGTACTTGTGCTGCCAGCCGCTGATGGGCCCGCCGAGGCCGTCGTGCCAGGCGGTCTCGTGCAGGTTGGTCATGAGCACGTACCAGCCCGCCTGGGAGACGTTGTTGTCCGGGGCCGCGAGCAGCGCCGCGTAGGCGTCGTTCCACAGCGTGCCGTAGTTCTTGCAGTTGCCGCTGCCGCCGCCGCAGTTGCCGCTGCCGTCGCCGCCGTTGGCGTAGGGGATGAAGCCGGCCCAGTGCGTGTACCAGCCGTTGTCCCCGCCGCCGTAGCCGTTCCCGCCGCCGATCTCGCCGTACGTGCCCGGGGCCGGCGTGAAGGTGTCCCCGTTGAAGTTCGGGTTCACCAGGGCGTCGGCCAGCTTCCAGGTGTGCAGCCAGGCGCTCTCGGTGCTGCACTTGCCGATGAACCAGTCGTACGTCTCCTTGGCGTTGGGCACGATCGAGGCCCAGCCGCCCATCTCGCTGGCGGCCTCCCAGTCCTCGGCGAAGACCGCGATGCGGAACTCGCCCACGCCGCTGCCGGCCAGGCCGGTGAGGATGTCCAGGGACGCCTGGCCGTTCCCGCCGATGATGTTGCCGGTGAAGCTGCGGTCGCGCGGGATCAGGCGCAGCCCGTTGGCGCTCAGGGTGTGGATCCGGTGGTTGTCGTGGCCGGCCAGGTGCACGTCGTCGTCGAGGATCACCCCGTCGATGCCGTGGGCCTGCCAGTTGTCGCCGATCCAGTCGTTGACGCCGCTGCTGGGGTAGCCGCTCGTGTTCAGCCACACCCGCTCGGGCACCCAGGCGACCTTCGGCGTGTAGCCGTAGAAGGTGCTGACCATGGCGGCCTGGATCGCGACGGCCCAGTCGTTCATCTCGTTGTTGACGAAGGGCATGATGTGCTGGCCGTAGGCCGAGGAGACCATGCCGGCCCAGCCCGCGGTCACGCCCGCGGCGAGCCAGGCATTGAAGTCGACGGGATCGCCGTTGCGGGCAGCCCACTCGGCCGCCGTCATCAGGGTGCCGGACATGTGGAAATTGCCGGGCACGCCGAGGCTCTCGTGCACCTGCAGGGCCTCGTCGAAGCCCGAGCCCTCGAGGTCGTCGCTGCGGCCGTGCAGCACGTCGGTGTAGCCGATGCCCTGGTTGCCATGCAGCACGAAGGCGCAGTGGGCCTCGAAGGCCTTGTCGGCGGGGAAGGAGGCGTCGATCACGTCGCCCTTGCCGTTGGGCTGCGCGGTGGCGATGCGCAGGTGCCAGGATCCGTCGGTCACCGGGTCGGAGGGCAGGTCGAGATAGACCGCATCCGGATCGCCGGGAACGGACCACCAGCCGGCCGCCTTGGCGCCCGCCTCGGCGACATAGCGGTTCGCGCGACTCTCCAGGACCAGCTGGCCCAGGGTGCGGGCCGGCTCAGCGGCGGCTCCCCCGCTCACGGTCAATTCGATGCGGCGAGGCCGCCCGGCCGCCACGAAGGCCCGAGCGAGGGTTCCGGGCACGTCCTCCGACAGCGCGAGAAAACTGACCCGCAGCACGGCGCCGCCGTCGGCCCGATGACCGAGTTGGACGGAGAGCAGGTCGCCCGCCGGGCTCAAGCCCTCGACCTGACCGACGCCATCGACGGACAGGACGCTGTGCCAGGCGATGTCGGTCGACGGAATGGCATAGGCGGTGGCAGCGATCAAGCCGACGAGGGCGATCGCCACCGGGACGGACGCACGGCAGGGCGAGATGTGGGGCATGGTGCGGGCCTCGTTCGGGGATTCTGGTCTATCCGCAGCCGGACGCCCCCCCTCCCCCTGTGGAAACAGGCGTCGCGACCCGGCCTCATACCCGCGGGCGGGCGGGTTTCTGATCAATCTTTACCAAAAAAAATCATACCACAAATGCAGTTGCGATAACAAGGGGATTCTTGGCCTATTGCCCCCTCCGAAGGGGTTTCCGTGGGTTTGGCCAGGCGAGCCACGGCCGTCCGGGACGCCCCCACGGCGCCGGTTGCCGCGGGCCTGGCGGTCATGACCGGCCGCCAAGCACGGCGTGCAGATGGCAGTCCACCGTGTGGTCGTTGACCATCCCGGTGGCCTGCATGAAGGCGTAGCAGATGGTCGAGCCGACGAACTTGAAGCCGCGGCGCTTCAGGTCGCGGCTCATGGCGTCGGACTCGGGGGTGGTGGCCGGAATCTCGGCCAGAGACCGCCAGGCGTTCTGGAGCGTGCGGCCGCCGACGAAGCCCCAGATGTAGGCGTCGAACGAGCCGTGCTCTTCCTGCACCGCGAGGAAGGCGCGGGCGTTGGTCACCGCCGCCTGCACCTTCAGGCGGTTGCGCACGATGCCCGGATCGGCGAGTTGGGCCGCGAGGCGGTCCGCGTCGTAGCGGGCCACCCTGTGCGGATCGAAGTCGTCGTAGGCCCGGCGGTAGTTCTCGCGCTTGGCCAGGATCGTCGACCAGCTCAGCCCCGCCTGGGCCCCCTCGAGCAGAAGGAACTCGAAGAGGCGGCGGTCGTCGTGGAGCGGGCGCCCCCACTCGGCGTCGTGGTAGGCCTCTTCGAGGGGCCGGCCGGCCGCCCACGCGCAGCGGACGACGGAGCGGCCGCCGCTCACCTGTGCACCGCCCGTCCGGCATAGACCCGCCGCAGCACGATGTAGCCCAGCACGCCCGCCGCCAGCGAGCCGGCGATGATGCCGATGCGCTCGTCGAAGAACCGGTCGACACCCGTCTGCTCGAAGGCCAGCGAGCCGATGAACAGGCTCATGGTGAAGCCGATGCCCGTCAGGGCCGCGGTGCCGTAGAGGGCCGGCCAGTTCATGCCGTCCGGCAGCCGCATCAGGCCCGCCCGGATGCCGGCCCAGCAGAAGGCGAAGACCCCCACCTGCTTGCCGAGGAACAGGCCCAGGGCCACGCCCACCGGCACGCCGTGGAGGACCTCGTCCGGGGTCACGCCCGCCAGGCCGATGCCGGCGTTGGCGAAGGCGAACACGGGCAGGATCACGAAGGCCACCACCTCGTGCAGATCGTGCTCGAGGGCCTTGAGCGGCGAGTGGCCCGGATCGCGCTGCGAGCGGATCGGGATGAACATGGCCAGCACCACCCCCGCGAGGGTGGCGTGGACACCGGACTTGAGCATGGCCGTCCACATGACGATGCCCACGAGGATGTAGATGCTGCGGGCCTCGACCTTCAGCCGCGACAGGATCGCCAGCAGCGCGATGCATCCCGCCACCACGCCGAGGGCCACGAAGGAGATCTTGGCGGTGTAGAAGATCGCGATGATGAGGATGGCCCCGATGTCGTCGAAGATCGCCAGCGAGGTGAGGAAGACCTTCACCGAGTTGGGCACGCCCTTGATGAGGGACAGGATGCCCAGGGCGAAGGCGATGTCGGTGGCGGCGGGGATGGCCCAGCCCTGCATGGCCACGGCGTCGCCGCGGTTGAAGAGCACGTAGACGAGAGCCGGCACGGCCATGCCGCCGATGGCGCCGATCCCCGGCAGCACGATGTTGCGCCTGTCGGCCAGTTCGCCCTCGACGAGCTCGCGCTTGAGCTCCAGCCCGATCAGGAAGAAGAAGACCGCCATCAGGCCGTCGTTGATCCACAGCAGCAGGGGCTTGGCGATCTTCAGGCTCGCGATCTGCACCGCCACCGGGGTGTCGAGCAGCAGGTCGTAGAAGCGGGCCAGGGGCGTGTTGGCCACGATGATCGCGAGCACGGCGGCGGCCATGAGCAGCAGGCCGCCGGCGGATTCGAGCTGCAGGAATCGGGCGATGAAATGGCCGGACGGAGCGCCGGACTTCGCGGTCGCCATGAGGCGGCCTCCTCGGGTTCGGGGGCGCCCTCGGGCAGGGCGTCGTTGCGGACCTCCTCCAGAGGATACCCCCACCCCGCGGGCACCGCAATCCCCGCCGCACCGCCGGTCGGCGGCAGCGGAAACCGCTGTCCCCCGCTATGTTGTGCGAAGAGGGCGCCGGGCGTACCATGGGCCGCGCCCGGTCGCCCCTTCGCTTCCGCGCCCCCGAAAGGACCTGCCATGAATCGCCTGCTCACCCACTGGATCGCCCTGGCCATCGCTCTCGGCCTGACCGCCTGGGTCCTGCCCGGCGTCCGGATCGACGGGCTGGTGCCCCTGCTGGTGGCGGCCCTGGTGCTCGGCTTCCTCAACGCGGTGCTCAGACCGATCCTGGTCGTGCTCACGCTCCCGATCACCGTGCTCACTCTCGGCCTGTTCTACTTCGTGCTGAACGCGATCCTCTTCGCCCTCGGGGCGACGCTCGTGCCCGGGTTCGTGGTCGACGGCTTCGGCTGGGCCCTGCTCGGCGCCCTCCTCATGGGCGTGATCTCGCTGCTCATCGGCCGGCCCGAGTAGGCCCGGGGAGAACGACCATGGCGCCCCGCTCCGCGACTCGAGCCATCCCGATCCTGGCCGTCCTCGTCGTCCTGACCACCGCCCCCGCCGTGGCGGGGCCGACCGACCGGCCCGACAGCACCGCGACGATCCTCGTGACCTCGGCCGCGGGCGCCCGCCAGGCGCGGGTCGCGAATCTCCCCCTCGAGGCCGGGCCCGCCCCCCGCGACGGACGCGTGGTGGTCTCGGTCGCGCCGGACCGGCCCCGTCAGGTCATCGACGGCATCGGCACCTCGTTCACCGAGTCGTCGGCCTTCGTGCTGGCCCATCTCGATCCGGCCCGCCGGGCCGAGGTCGTCGCGCGCCTGTTCGGAGCCGAGGGCGCCGACTTCACCCTGGCCCGGACCCATCTCGGCTCCTGCGACTTCAGCGTCGAGGGCCGGTACTCCTATGCCGAACGTCCCGACGACCGGCAGCTCGCCTCGTTCAGCATCGCCCCCGATTCGGCCGGATTCGACCCGTCGCGCTACCCCGGCGTCCGGGATCCCGCCTACGACCTGCTGCCCTTCGTGCGCGAGGCCCTGGCCCTCAAACGCGGCCGTCCCGACTCGCCCCTGCGCATCGTCGCTTCCGCCTGGACCGCCCCGCCCTGGATGAAGGACATCGGGACCTGGTACATCCCCGGCTCGGCGGCGAACGGCTGGCAGGGCTCCGGCGGCTGGCTGAAGGACGAGCACTTCGCCACCTACGCGGACTACCTCGTCAAGGCCCTCGAGGCGTGGGACGCGGCCGGCGTGCGCTTCTGGGCCCTGACGCCGGTGAACGAGCCCCACGGCAACGGCGGCCACTGGGAGAGCATGCACTTCACGCCCGGCAGCCAGAACGTGTTCATCCGGCGCGACCTGGGTCCGCGCCTGTGGGCGAGCAGGGTCCCGAACACGCGCCTGCTCGTGTACGACCAGAACCGCGACGGGCTCGAACCGTGGCTCGACGCCATCCTGGGCGATCGCGACACGGCGCCCTACGTCTACGGCGCGGCGATCCACTGGTACGGCAGCACGGTGAAGGTGTTCGACGACGTGCTGGAAATGGCCCACCGCCGTTATCCCGACTTCGCGATCGTCCACACCGAGGGCTGCATCGACGCCCTCGGCACGCCGGCGCCCGGCGGCATCACCGATCCGGACGGGTTCACGGAGGAGCCGCTCTGGTTCGGCAACGACGCCTGGTGGTGGGAGGCCCACGCCACCGACTGGGCCTACACCGCGACCTGGGCCGGACCCGGCGCCGCCGACCACCCGAAGTACGTGCCCGTGCACCGCTACGCGCGCAACATCATCGTCAGCCTCGACCACTGGGTCACCGGCTGGATCGACTGGAACGCCGTGCTCGACCGCCGGGGCGGCCCCAACCACGTGGACAACTTCTGCGGCGCGCCCGTGATGATCGACACCGACACCGGCGAGATCCACTACACGCCGGTCTACCACGTGCTGGCCCAGTTCAGCCGCACCATCCGGCCGGGCGACCGGGCGGTGACGGTGACGCGCGACCTGGCCGGACGCGACGCCGACGCCCTGCACGCCTGCGCGACCATGAACGCCGACGGGCTGGTGAGCGTGCAGCTGCTGAACACGACCGGGGCGGCGCTGGCGATCGGGCTGGAGATCGGCGACCGGCATCTGGACCTGACCGTGCCGGCCAACGCGGTGCAGACGGTGCGGGTGGCGGGGACGACTAGCCCTTGACGCTGCCGAGGGTCAGCCCCGACACCAGGTAGCGGTTCAGCACCAGGAAGAGCACCACCACCGGGATGCAGACGAGCAGCGATCCGGCCGCGTAGTTGGCCCACTCGGTCTGGTAGGTGGTGAACAGCGACTCGAGCCCCAGGGGCAGGGTCATGAGCTCCTTGCTGGCGAGCATCACGCGGGCCACCATGAATTCGCTCCAGCCGGTCATGAAGCTGAAGAGGGCCGTGATCACCAGCGCCGGCGCGCTCAGGGGCAGCGTCACCCGCACGAAGGCCTGCAGGGGCGAGCAGCCGTCGATGAGCGCCGCCTCGTTCAGGGCCACCGGAATGGTGTCGTAGTACCCCTTCATGGTCCAGATGCAGAAGGGCAGCGCCGTGGCCACGTAGGCCACCATGACGCCGGCGAGCGTGTCGACCAGGTGCAGCTTGCGCATCAGCAGGTACAGCGGCAGCAGCAGCATCGTCGCGGGGAACATCTGGGTCATGAGGATGCCCTGCAGCACGGCCCCCCGCCCCGTGAAACGCGAGCGCGACAGGGCGAAGCCGCCCAGGCTGGCCAGGGCCACGCCGATGAGCGCCGTCCCCAGCGAGACCACCAGCGAATTGCGCAGCCAGAGCAGGAACGGCTTCTCGGTGAACATGATGCGGTAGGCGTCGAGGGTGGCGTTGTCCGGAATGATCTGCAGCTCGGTGCTGTAGAGCTGGTCGCCCGGCCTGAGGCTGATGGCCACGATCTGCAGGATCGGGAACACGGCGAACACCACCAGCGCCCACACCAGGGCGTGGATCCAGACGTGATGCCAGAGCCTGGCGAGGCGCCGGTTGACCATCCTAGTACGCCTCCTCGCGCGCCGCGCGGTCGTAGCCCTTCACGATCACGACCAGGCACAGGAAGATGAACACGCTGAACGCGGCCGCGTAGCCGTAGCGGTAGTAGAAGAAGGCCGCCTTGTAGACGTACGTGACCAGGATGTGGGTCTTGTCGGCGGGCAGGCCCTGATCGGTCACGAGCCAGATGACGTTCAGGTTGTTGAAGGTCCAGATGGTGCCCAGCACGAGCGCGGGCAGCAGCACGGGCTTGAGCATGGGCAGGGTGATGGAGAAGAACTGCCGCACGCGCCCCGCGCCGTCGATGCGCGCCGCCTCGTACAGCTCCTGCGGAATCGACTGCAGCCCGCCCAGGGCGATGACCATGATGAACGGGAACCCGAGCCAGATGTTGGTGATCACGGGCGCCATGAAGGCCCAGAACTCGTTGCTGAACCAGGGCACCGGCGCCGCGCCCAGCTTGCCCAGGATGATGTTCACGGCCCCGTACTCCACGTTGAACATGCCGCGCCAGGTGAGCGCGCTGATGTACTGCGGCATGGCCCAGGGCAGGATCAGCAGGGCGCGGTAGAGGTTGCGCCCCGGCAGCTTCCGGTTCAGCAGCAGCGCCGCCCCGAGCCCCAGCGTGAAGTGGAAGACCAGGTTGATGGCCGTCCAGGCCACGGTCTTGCCGAAGATGCGGTAGAAGTCGGGCTCGGCGAAGAGGCGCAGGTAGTGGGTCAGGCCGATGAACGACGGGTCGCGGAAGTGGAACATGTTCCAGTTCGTCAGCGAGATCCACACGTTGAAGAAGAAGGGGTACGCCACCACCCCCAGCAGCACCACCGCCGAGGGCAACAGGAACCAGAAGGCCAGCCTGCGCTGCGTCGCACCCATCTACTCGCGCATCCTCTCGATCATGGTCGCGGCCCGCTGCTGCATCTCGCGGGCGGCGTCGGCCGGGGCCAGCTCCCCGTTCATCACGCTCTGGTAGGCGGGGCGCATGGCGTCCCAGATGGCCCGCATCTCGGGCACGATGGGCATCAGCCGCCCCTTCTCGATCTGGCGCCGGCTGGCCACCTGGGCCGGATCGGCCTGGATCTCGGGGTTGCGCGCGGCCGCCATGTCGGCGGGCATCACGCCCAGGCCCCTGGCGAGGTTCGTCTGCACCTCGGCGCTCGTCAACCACTGCAGCAGCGCCGCGGTGCATTCGCGCGTCGCGGGATCGAGGTAGCGGTTGACCGAATAGCACTTGGCCGAGGTCATGGGCGCGGGCCACAGGCCCGTGGCGCTGACCATGGGGATCGGCGCCAGGGCGATGTCGAGGCCCGCCTCGCGGTACCCCTGCCACGACCAGGGCCCGTTGATGATGTAGGCCGCCCGCCCCTCCTTGAAGATGGTGTCGGCCAGGGGGTAGTCGCATTCGAGGGGCACGACGCGTTCCCGCTTCAGGTCGGACAGGAACTGCAGGGCGCCCGTCATGGCCGGGGTGTCGAGGGTCGGGGCCAGGGCGTCGTCCATGACCCAGCCGCCGAAGCCGCCCAGCCAGGGCACGAGCCAGAAGGGCTCGAGCAGGTTGAAGACGAGGCCGTACTGGTCGGGCTTGCCGTCGCCGTCGCGATCGACGGTGGCCGCACGCAGCTGCTCCAGCCAGGTGTCCGTATCGACGGCGACGCTGTCGACCAGGGCCAGGTTGGCCACCAGCGTGAGGTGGTTGCCCACCTGGTCGGGCAGGCCGTAGACGTGGCCTGCGAGGACCGGCAGGGCATCGGGCGTGAAGCGGTCGATCTCGGCCTGCGGCAGCAGTTCCTCCACCGGCATCAGCAGGCCCATGATCGAATAGGGCCCCACCTTGTCGGCCGGGCCGTAGACGAGATTGGGTCCGCCGTAGGCCAGGGCCGCCGTCTGGAACTGGGTCTGGAGGTCCTCGACGCGGTAGTGGACGCGCTCGATGGCGAAGTCGGCGAATTCGGGGTGGCGTTGGCGGAATTCGGCCACGTGGGCGTCGAAGAAGTCCTGCTCGCCGGGATCCATCTGCTCCCAGACGATCACCGCACGCGAGCGGTCGACGTGGCCGCAACCGGGCAGGAGCACGGCGCCGAGCAGGGCGAGGCCGAGCAGGACCGGGATGGCCGCGAACTTTGCCGGAAGACGTTTCATAACGGCGCACTGTAGCGGTTCTCGGGCCCGGCGACAACCAGATCCCGGCGAGCGCGGCCCGCGCGACGATGAAAAACGTCGGTCGGGGGCTTTTTCGTTGAATTCGCCCCGGGCGGTTCGGTATTGTGCCGCCCATGAAAACGCCAATCTGGACGCCCCCGGTCCGCACCCGCGTTCTCCCGGCGGTTGCGGTTTTTCTCGCCCTGACGACCATCGTCCTGGCCGTCCCCCTTTCCACTCCGGTCATCGACGGCTCCATCAGGCTCGACGGCACCGAGTGGGATCCCGGCGATGTCGTCGTCGACGACCGCACCGACGACAACACCAACACGTCCGAGGGGCACGTCGGCCGCCTGCTGATGACCTGGGACGCGGACAACCTCTACGTCGGCGTCACCTACCAGGACTACAAGCTGGCCCGGCCCGACACCCACGCCCTGTCGATCTTCTTCGATCTCGGCCGCGGCGTCGGCCCCACCAGCGCCGCCGCCCTCGACTCGGCCGCCGGGGCCTTCTCCCTGCCGGACGGCGACCACATCGACCTCGTGATCCGACGCGATCCGGGCCAGGCCTTCCCGGGCGCCCTGCCCCGCGTCTTCCTGGTCACCGATGGCCAGGGTTCGTGCCTGCCCCTGACCGGAGACGTCACCGTGGCCCAGGGCACCGGCGGCGCCAAGAGCGGCGCGGAAGCCCTATGGCCGCTGTACAACCACGCCGAATTCGCCCTGCCCTGGGACGTGATCTATCCCGATCTGGGCGGCGACGTGCCCGACTACGCCGTGATCAAGGCCGTGGCCGTGATCACCGCCGGCCGGGCCGACCTGAACGGCCGCGATAGCGCCCCGGACAACGCGGGCCTCGACCGCAGCGCCAACACGGTGGTGCTGGCGAACATGCACGCCTCGGTGGTCGACGTCGACGGGGACGGCGTGCCCGATCCGCTGGCCGGGTCCATTGCCGGCACGGTGGCCCTCGAGAACGACGCCATGACCTCCCGCCTGCAGGTGCGCGCCGAGCTGGTCGACTTCCCGACCGCGGGCCAGGAGCCCGGACAAGCCGTCATGCAGCTCGATCTGCCGGCCACGACCCGCGCCTACACCCTGCCGCGGCTGGCCGGCGGGCGCTACCGGGTGATCGCCGACGCGGTGGGCTACTTCCCGGACACGACGCTGGTCGACATCGCCACCGGCGAGGCCGCCACGGGCGCCGACCTGAGCCTGCCCCAGGCCATCTCCATCACGGGCAACCTGAACTTCGAGGGCGGCGAGGTCCGCACCGCGTCCCTGACCATCGAGGACGACCGCGGCGACGTGATCCACGCCACCGAGGTCCGCACCGACGGCGGCGCCTTCACCCTGTACGTGAAGAACTCGGGCGACTACGTGATCCGGGCCACCGCCCCGGACTACTACGAACTGACCCGGGACGTCAGCGTGGTCGGCGACCAGGACGTCACCGGCGTCGTCCTGGACCTGATGCTCTGGACGCGGGTGGCCGGTACGGTCGTCCTGCTGGGCACCGCCGAGAACAACGGCGGCGACGTCTATCTCGAGACGCCCGCGGGCGTGCGCGTCGACACGGGCGCGTTCAGCCCGATCGAACCCGCATTCAAGCTCTTCACGCCCACCGGCGGCGACTTCGTCGTCCGGGTCGTGGCCCGGCCCGACTACTACCAGGAAGTCGCGGTGCCCGTCGCCGTGGTCCAGGACGTCGACGTGACCGGTCTGGTCGTCGAGCTGCCCCTGAAGACCCAGGTCGACATCCCGCTGACCTTCGAAGGGCCCGATGCCGCCGCGCACTGGTCGGTCCGCTACGCCGACACCGATGTCGTCCGCAAAGGGGCCGATTTCGCCACCGCCACCACGGCGACCGTGTACTGCGACCCCGGCCGGTACCGCCTGGTGGCCACCGCCCCCGGCTACGTGCCGCTGGACATCCCGTTCGACGTCACCACGAACGACACCGTCTTCGACGTCCAGCAGCTGCTGGCCGTCCGCGCCACCCACCTCGAACTGGTCGATGAGGACGGCAACTTCCGCCCCGGCCTGCGCGCCACCTACTGGGACCAGGCCGCGGGCGACCCCTTCACCAGCACGGAGGTGCTGATCGCCGCCCGCGACGAGGACGGCCGCGACGACCTCTACGACCTGAACGGCGCCCTCAGCGGCCTCGTGCTCTCGGCGCGCAAGATGGACGACGTGAGCCCGCCGCGGGGCACGCCCGTCTACTACGGCAGCGGCGACCAGGCGGCGCCGCCCCCGGCCATCACCACCGTCGACTTCGCCGCCGGACGCACGCGCTTCTGGATGTCCAACACCGCCGTCGAGGTGCTGCGCGTGCTGCTGCAGCAGCCGGCCAAGATCGACACCCTCGGCAGCCGCGTGGCCATCGGCTTCCAGGATCCCCGGCCCGAGACCATCGTCCTGACCGTCGACGTGGACAGCCTCGTCGCCGACAACACCGCCATCGTCACCGTCACCGGCACGCTCTACGATTCGGCCGGCAACGTGAGCCTGCTGAACGACGTGCCGGTGGCCTTCGGCATCGACGGCAATTCCAGCGGCAAGGGCCAGTTCGTGGTGCCCTCGGCGCTGACCGTGGCCGGACGGGCCCAGGCCCAGCTCCGGGCCACCGGGGCCGGCACCCTCCTGCTCACCGCCGCGGTGACCCTCGAGAACCGCACCCTCGCCGTGGCGGCCAACGACCTCGACAGCGGCGAAACGCTGCTGCCGGTGCGGACCCTGCCCGGTCCCAGGGACGGCTGGCGGCTCGAACTGCCCGCCAGCGTGGCTTCGGTGGCCGGGCCCGTCGCGGTCACGGCCCAGCTCGTCGACTTCTACGGCAACGCCGTGGCCGAGGCCGGTCTGGGCGTCTCCTTCGCCGCGTCACCGGCGGCCCTCGGCGCCTTCGGCACCCCCACCGCCGTCTCCGACGCCGCGGGGCGCGCCGTGGGCACCTTCACCCCCTCGGGCGACGCCGGTCTGGTCACCCTCGCCGTCGACGGCGGCGTGCTCGGCGGCGACGCCGCCGACCTGCAGCTGCGCGACGTGGTCGTGATCCCCGACCCGCCCTACGACCAGGAGCCGGCGGGTTTCGCCACCTTCGACAAGACCGACCTGACGGCGCTGATCGTCGACAACACGCCGGAGAACCTGCTGCTCGAGATCCCCTTCCAGTCGGACTGGGGCGGTCTGCAGCTGCACGTGATCTTCGAGACGGAGAACGACGCGGCCGGCGCCAACCGCGACCCGTTCCTGCAGCCGGTGAACTACGCCCACGGCGACCGTCCCGACTACGCCCTGACCTACAAGTACTCGGCCGACGACTACGGCGATTTCCGCCGCTGGAACGGGACCGACTGGGACCAGTGGAACACCACCGCCGGCGACTTCAGCGGCGGCGACACGAACATCAAGGACGCCTGGGTGAGCAAGCTCGCCGACAAGGTCGTCTTCACGGTGCCCTGGGCGGCCTTCGGCGGCGCCCCTTCCTCCCTGCGCCTGGAGGCCTACCTGACGCAGCAGGAGGGTGACGACTCGACCAAGCGCGCCGCCTTCGACAGCGCCCCCCAGGACGCCACCCTGAATCTCACCT
The DNA here is from genome assembly GCA_020440705.1 of bacterium. NCBI lineage: Bacteria > bacterium. The sequence goes on from JAGRNP010000033.1 coordinate 20,588, forward strand.
TCGACTACCTGAACCCGCCCGACGGCGCCTGGGACGTGGCCTTCGGCCCCACCACCCTGTCCCAGTGGGGCGCGCCGTACACCGTCAAGACCGTCTTCCCGGCCCGGCCGACCCTCACCGGCGCCGTGGTCACGCCGGCCGAGGTCATCGCCGGCGGCCTCGTCACCGTGACGGTCCAGGTGGCCGACGGCGGCGACGGCATCGGCGACGTGCTGGCCGATCTGGGCGAGATCGGCGGCGCGGGCATCACCCGCATGTACGACGACGGCAGCCACGGCGACCAGGACGCGGGCGACGGCCGCTACAGCCTGCAGGTCATGGTGCCCCTGGGCAATCCCGGCGGCACGCAGTCCATCGGCATCCAGGCCTACGACGGCGCCAACGTCTGGGCGAGCCGCACCGAGGCCACCCTCGCCGTGGAGCCGGTGATCGAACCGCTGCTCGTGGTCGACGACCCGATCGGCGACGACCACGGTCCGAACCTGCCCGACACGCGCAAGCTGTACACGATCTATCCGACCAACCAGGTCTTCGTGCCGGGTGCGTTCGACATCGAGCGGCTCACCGTGTTCGAGACGGTGGCCACGGTGGGCGGCCAGCAGATCGACATGATCGCCTTCCAGGTCAAGGTGGGCGACTTCCCCGATCCGGCCGATCCGGGCACCGCAGACTGGGGCGCCCCCTACGCCGACATGAACATCGCCAAGATCGACATCCTGATCGACTCGGATCCGGGCGGCACCACCGCCACCCTGCCCTCGCGCCAGGCCGGCATGCAGCCCTGGGACGGTTGGGAGTACGCCATCATCATCGACGGCTGGTACAAGGCCGTGGTGCCCTCGCTGGGCAAGAACACCGTCGATTCCTGGCGCGACGCGGCCCTGCGCTCGGACGCCGACATCATCCTGGTCAGCGACCCCGATGCCGACACGGTCACGGCCCTGGTCTCGCGGGCGAGCCTGGGCGATCCCTCCAACGAGGACATCCTCAAGTGGGACATGATCGTGTGCATCGCCAGCCACGACGGCGACGCCGACTTCGGCGGCGTGCGCTGGGTGAACGAGTCCCGCAGCGAGTGGCAGCCGGGCGGCGGCGACAACTCCGACCGCGACTCGAACCTCTTCGACGTGCTCGCCGTGCCGGGCGCCGGCCACAGCGCCGGGCTCGGCCAGTCCGACATGTTGAACTACCTCTCCCCCGCCGCCCAGGACCGCCTGGCCGCCAACCAGACCCCGGTGGCCCTGGAGATGTCGGCCTTCGAGGACACGGGTCCGCCGGTCATCGACACCGGCGCCAAGGACGGCGTCGTGACCCGCGTCGATCCCCTGGAGGGCGCGCCGCTGGCCCTGTCGATCACCATCTCGGACGACTACCGGGTCGACCGGGCCGAGTTCCGCTACCGCGCCACCGGCTTCCGGGGCGACTGGCAGCACGTGGAGGCCATGGGCTACCTCGGTCGCGACCGCTGGGTGGTGGACATCCTGCCCACCTTCCTCGACTCGCTGACCTACTCGCCGTACGACAGCACGCGCTACCTGGAGTTCGAGGTGTGGGCGACCGATCCCCTCGACAAGACGACCACCTCGCCGGTGACGACGCTGGAGATCGGCCCCACCCGGCCCTGCCAGCCCCTCGACGCCGACCTGGCGCCGGCCGACGTGGCCCTGCTGCACGTCGACGGCTCGGCGCTGCTCATGTCCGCCTCGCTGCGCGACTGGATGGTGCAGCATCACATCGAGGAGGCGTGGCAGGGCGCCGCCGTCTCGCCCGACACCATGGGCGGCGCGGTCGAACTGCAGTGGGACGTGTGCACGGTGCCGCCGGTCTACCAGGCCGCGCCGACCGTTCCCGAGGGGCGGCCCATCGGCGTGTACCGCGAGGTCTTCCTCGCCACCGCCGACACCACCGGCGGCTACCTCGACTACCAGGGGGCGCTGCCGCTGGCGTACGACCTGTCCCTGCACTTCCCGCAGGACTGGCTGCCCGCCGGCACCGACAAGGAGAAGCTGGCGCTCTACCAGTACCACGAGGAGAGCGACCGCTGGGTGCTCGTGGGCGGCAACGTGAGCCTGACGGGCAACAACGTGACGGCGGCCGTCAAGCGACCCGGCATCTACGGCCTCTTCCTGACCGACGCCGTCTCCTACGACGCCGGCGAGGTCATGTCGGGCCTGCTCATCTCGCCGAACCCGTTCTCCCCCAACGGGGACGACCTCTACGACGAGACCTCGATCTCGTTCTACCTGACGCAGGAAGCGACGGTGACGGTCGAGGTGTACGACATCAACGGCAAGCGCAAGAAGGTCCTCACCCAGAGCTTCTCGTTCCAGGGCACCGACCTGAACGACACCACGCCCCGGCGCGTGGCCGGGATCGTCTGGGACGGCACGGACTTCCGGGGGGACGTGGTGCCGTACGGCGTCTACGTGCTGCGCATCCTGACGACCTACAACGAGGCGGGCGGCACCCGGACGATCCGCAGCAACCACTCGGTGGCGGTGATCAAATGAGGCGACGAGGACCCCGCATGACCGCCCTGCTCCGCCGCCTCGGCCCCGCCGCCCTGGCCCTGGCCCTGCTGGCGCCCGGCGCCGCCCG
>JAGRNP010000033.1:23284-32434 GCA_020440705.1 bacterium
GGTGCGCGACGACCGCGTCGCCCTCATGCTGACCAACAGCTGGCTCTACGGCGTGTCGGACATCGACAACTACTACATCGCGGCCTCGCTGCCGAAGGTGGGCGGGTTCTCCCTGGGCGCGTCGTGGGTGCGCCTGGGCATCACCGACGTGTACCACGAGGACACCCTGAATTTCTCCCTGGCCCGCCGCGTGCCGGGGTTCGAACAGCTCAGCCTGGGCGTCTCGGGCAAGCTCTTCCTGCTCGGCGCGCCGGGCTACGAGCAGTACAACGACCCCAACTTCCTGGGCAACGACCACGGCTTCAGCTTCGACGTGGGCGCCCTGTACGACAGCGGCGGCCCCTGGACCCTCGGCGCGACGATCTACAACGTGCACGAGACCGAGCTGCAGCTCATCAGCACGACCTCGAGTCCCGACCCGGTCTTCACCGAGTGGGCCGCGGGCGGCAGCTACCTGTTCCGCGACACGCTCCTGCTGACGGCCGACTTCCGGAACCGCGAGGGGCGCACCACCGACGTCGTGCTGCACGGCGGCGCCGAGATCTGGTTCTTCGACGCGCTGGTGCTGCGCACCGGCCTCGACGAGGGCATGGTCACCATCGGCGCCGGACTGCAGGACGTGCACTGGCAGGCCGACTTCTCGCTCGAAACCGACAACGCCCTGGGCAACATCTACATGCTGTCCTTCACCGTGAGGAACTGACGTTGGTCCCACGATTCCGCTTCGCCCACCTGCCCGGACCGGCCCGCTTCCTCGCGACGGCGCTGCTCGGGGGCTGCCTGCTCGCCGGCGCCGGCGCCGGACCGGCCCGCGCCAACGAGAAGCTCGAGGGCTACTACGAGGCCGAGGTCAGCGCCCAGAAGGACGACGGCAAGTGGCACTTCGGCAGCCCGGGCGCCAACGGCATGCCCAAGCACTATGCCGAACTGCGCTTCTGGTCCTGGCCCAGCGACCGCTTCGAGCTCTTCGCCAAGGTGCGGGCCGAGGCCAACCGCGACGACGACCGCACGGCGACGGTCGACTACTACAACCCGCCCTGGTACAGCGGCGAGGGGCATATCAAGCTGCGCCAGAACAAGTACGAGGCGTACCTGTTCTACCGGCAGAACCGCTTCTACATCAACGACGAACCCCTGCTGCGGCTGGTCGACGACAACAAGCTGAAGAACGACGACTGGGGCCCCAAGGCGCAGGGCGTGCGCTTCGACTTCTGGGAGTCGAACGTGCTGGGCATCCCGAACCTGGGCGGCACGTTCATCACCAGCGACAACGGCGGCACCTACAACCCCGGCACCGGCGACGTCGCCAACGGCGACAACTCCTGGATCATGCGCCTGCGCCACAAGGCCTGGGACGGTCGCATCGAGAGCGGCGCCATGTACGTCCGCAAGGACTGGACCGACACCTCCCGCGAGGACTGGCCGAACTACCTCGACCTCATGCACAACGACGTGTACTCGGTCGACCTGGCCTTCAGCCCGCGCGAACTGGTCCCGACGGGCCTGCGGCTCGGTCCCGTCGACCTGGAGCAGTCCCGCTGGACCGTCGAGGCCGCCCTGAGCCAGGTGCCGTACGAGGAGGAGATCTTCGCCACGCCCACCGGCAAGGCCCGCGCCATCGCCACCGAGGTGCGCGACATCCACTTCGGCGACCTGACGGCCCACGGCTGGTACAACGACTTCGGCGAGGACTTCCGCAACTACTCGAGCAGCCGCTTCGACGACAACCGGGAGTACAACCGCGTCCAGAAGCACGCCGAGCTCATCTGGCTCGTGCCGGGCAAGGCCGTCACCGCCAAGCTGAACTACGACAACTACCGCAAGCGCATGGTCACCGAGGACGAGCCCGACGGCGGCCTGCGGCCCGCCCGCGAGTACTACGCCGAGCTGTACATGGAGTACATCAACGGCTTCAAGTCGCGCTTCGCCTACCGCAACTGGCGGGGCTACGACGCCGACGCCTCGGTGAGCGATTTCCAGACCTACCCGGACTGGTTCGGCGAGATCACGGTGGAGAACTTCCTGGCCAAGATCCGCATCCAGGGGCGCATCCACGACGCCGGCACCTTCCGGCAGGTGACCGCCTACGGTTTCGACATGAGCGTGAACCTGACCGAGCGCCTGAAGGGCTATCTCCGGGCCCTGAACGTGAACGAGGAGACCGAGGCGCGCCACACCCTCTTCGCCCAGCTGAAGTACGACATCGGCTGGGGTTCGGAAGTCTATTTCGAGTACGGCGACGCCGGCCAGTCCGACAATCTCGTCTACACGGACTGGTTCGTGAACGAAGGCAACAACGACAACCTGCGCGACCGCTTCAAGCTGCTGGTCAAGGCGTGGTTCTGATCCGCCAGGGAGCTGACATGAGAGCCAAGGTATTTCGCCCCTCCCCCGTCCTGACGACGCTGCTGCTGTGGCTGCTGCTGGTGCCCAGAATAGGGGCCGCCGCCCCGGCCACCGGCGACGGCGGTGTCGTCTTCAGCCTCGAGGCGCCGGGCGCCGGCGCCGTGTTCGTGGCCGGGGACTTCAACGGCTGGAACGCCACGGCCACTCCCCTCGTGCGCGGCGACGGCGACGTGTGGCAGGCCACAGTGGCCCTCGCCCCCGGCACCTACGAATACAAGTTCGTGGTCGACGGCGACTGGCGCGAGGACCCGGCCAACCCCGAGAAGCGCTCCGATCCGTTCGGCGGCTCGAATTCCGTGGTGACGGTGGGGGCCGACGGTTCGGTGGCCCAGGCGGCCGCCGCCGCGGCGGCGCCCGTGGCCGCGGCAGGCGGTACTTCCGGCGGCGCCGCCGCGGCCACCGGCGACATCAAGGTGGGCGCCCCCGCCGCCGTCGACGGCGGCATCGCCTTCACCTACCGGGACAACCGCGCCGGCAAGGTGAACCTGGCCGGGACCTTCAACGGCTGGAGCGCCGACGCGAACGCCCTCGCGTCGGACGGCAAGGGCAACTGGCGCGTCATCCAGCCCCTGGAGGCCGGGCAGCACGAGTACAAGTTCGTGGTCGACGGCAACTGGGTGGCCGACCCCAACAATCCCGACACCGTTTCCGACCCCTACGGCGGTGCCAACTCCGTCGTCACCGTCGATGCGGCCGGGAAACTCGTCGCCACGGCGAAGGCCGCGCCCTCCGCGGCCAACAACAACCTCAACGCGCAGGTCACCATCGAGGGCCGCTACCTGACCCGCTTCGAGTACGCCAAGAACGTGCCCGTGGGCCTGCCGGACGAGACCGTCACCGATCCCCGTTACCGGCTGCAGCGGCCGAGCCAGAGCGTCGACCTGAACTTCACGACCAGGGTCAGCGACATCGCCACGACGTTCATGCGCATGCGCCTCGACTCCGACGCCAACATCATCCAGAACAACGTGGCCGCGGCGCTCGACGAGGCCTACCTCGCCATCACGCCGAACAACTTCGCGTTGAAGGCCTACTGGAACCAGGAGATCTACACGGGCGAGGACCTGCTGAAGATGGGCGGCGACGTCGACCTGCCCGGCACGATCCTGCACGACCATCTCGACTCGGGCAAGGGCTCGGCCGGCGTGCTGTTCACGGCGGACCCCTTCGGCGTGCGCACCCGGCTGTACTTCGCCAACGTGCACAACGCCGACTACTACAACGACCCCGACCTGTACGACAACCTGGGCCTCGACCGCATCGGCCTGCGCCTGTCGCGGCCGGTGGGCGGCCTGGAGATCGGCCTGCCTGTGTACGCCGAGCGCTCGCTGGTGTGGCTGGAAGGCCTCGGTGGCGCCGGCATCCCGGCCCTCGACGCCCACCGCACCGGGAACGACGACGCCAGTTCGTGGTACGAGACCGACAACTACTTCGTGCACGCCGGCGTGGACCTGAGCTACCGGGCGGGCGAGAAGATGACCGTCGGGGCCGAGGTGCTCTATCGCAAGCAGGGCCAGCGGGCGGTGACGGGCAACGAAGCCAGCGAGACCAACCAGAACGGCGCCATCGACGTGCCCTTCCTCGACCGCGACGGCGTGATCGTGGCCGCCCAGCTCGCCTACGACCTCTCCGCGCGCACGTCCCTGCGCCTGCTGCACCAGGCCCGGACCGAGAGCGGCGGCAACGCCGACCAGAGGCTGCTCGGCTACACGTTCCAGCCCCAGGCCACGGCCAACCGCCAGGTCTTCTACACCATCGACGCCTCGCCGGCGGTGGTCGACCGCGACTCGACCGAACTGGTGCTCGACTGGAAGGGCGACGACGACACCAGCGCCCATCTCTGGCTGCGTCGCAACGCCGCGGACCTGGACTACGGTGCCGTGGGCCGCACCGCCCCCGAGGACAGCACCGTCACCTCGCACACCGAGGAGACGTGGTACCTGGCCGGACGCCTGGGCTACGGCCGCAGCGGCACGCCCGTGGGCGCCTTCGAACTCGAGGCGGGACTGACCCTGGCCGATCGGGGCGTGGCCGGCCTGAAGCACGACATGCTCGAGTTCATCCTGCGCTACGACCGTGACCTGACCCGCAACCTCGGCTTCATCGCCGACCTGCGCTTCGCCCGCTACCACTACGAGGGCCAGGCCGACGGCACCGCGGGCGAGTCGGTCGATACCGACTACGTGAACCCCTTCGTGGGCTTCCGCTACACCCCCATCCGCAACCTGCTGCTGGTGCTGGCCTACGGCGTCGATCCGGTCGACTACTCGATCGACTACGAGGGCCGCGAAATCGGCCGCTGGATGTACCGGCAGAACTTCCTCTTCGACCACCCGGACGCCTCGGTGCTCGACGCGGAGAACAACCTGAAGAGCGCCCGGGTCGTGACCCTGCGGGCGCAGCTGACGTTCTAGGAGAATCGCGATGAACGCGCCGAAGATCCCCGCCCGGCTCCGGGGCCGCCGCCTGGCGGGCCTGACCCTGCTCGCCGCCGCCTGCCTCGTCGCGGCCGGCTGCAGCTACACCCGCCTGCTGCGCAACCGCCTGCCGACCCCCCACCGGGTCGACGACTTCGAGAACGCCGTGCGTTTCGTGTACGAGGCGCCCCAGGCCAAGCACGTGAACCTGTGCGGCAACTGGGACGAGAACGGCTGGTGCGGCACCCAGGCCAGCGGCCGCTTCGACCACACCATCGGCGCCATGCAGGACGACGACAAGGACGGCATCTGGGAGGTCGTGATCCCCCTGCGCCCCGGCCGCTACCTGTACAAGTTCGCCGTCGACTGGGGCATCCGCTGGGAGAGCGACCAGAACAACCCCCTCGGCGAGGACGACGGCTACGGCGGGGCGAACTCGATCCTGATCCTGCACTAGTCCGCACACGGGTCGGTCCGGAACGGACGCGGGCCCGCAGGAACGCCAAAAGGCCCCCGGCTCGCGCCGGGGGCCTTCTCGTTGCCGAACGGGTCGGGAACTACCGGTACATCGTCTTGACGGTGCCCCAGCTGTCGCGCTCGACGCCGACGGGATCGCACACGCCCGAACCGTCTTCCCAGGTGTGGGTCAGGGTCGTCTCGGTGGCCGTGGTGTTGTCGACGGTGAAGAACTTGTTGCCGCCGCCCTCCCAGGTGGCGCAGTCGTCCTTCTTGAACTTGTACTCCATGTTCACGGGCAGCAGGGTGCCGGCCGGGAACACCAGGCAGGCCTGGTACAGCGAGGCGCCGATGGAGGTCATCTCGACGCCGGTGCCCCAGCCGCCGAGCTCGGGCAGGTTGCCGATGACGCACACGCCACCGGTGTTCTCCACGCCGTCCATGCAGACCTGGAAGCACACGACCTTGTCCTCTTCGAGGGTCGAGCCGAGGCCGCAGCCCAGGGGCAGGTTGTTCCAGCTGTCGGGGGCCAGCACGACCGACGTGGTGCCGTCGGTGGGCAGGGCCACGGCGCGGTTGCCCACGCCCTCCCAGTTGCTGCAGCCGTCCTTCTTGAACTTGTACTCGAAGTTCGGGTTGCCGCCGGCCAGGAAGACCACGGTCACCTCGTAGAGGTCGCCGCCCAGGCTGGTCATGTTCACGCCCGTGCCCCAGGTGCCGATCTCGGCCGCGGAGCCGATGACGCAGGGGTCGCCGGCGGTCACTTCGCCGCTCATGCACAGGGTGAAGGTCACGGCCACGTCGTTGGGCAGCACGTTGGTCACGTTGTAGCGCAGCGGCGGCGGGTTGCCGGCCTGATCGCCCTGGATCTCGTACTGGGAGCCGTCCGACGCGTCGTCGAAGACGACGGTGACGTCGACCCAGGCGGCGCCGGCCAGGGCGGCCTGGGGCACCTGGGCCGTGTACTCGTCGTTGGAGACACCGTTGTCGCCCAGGAAGCTCATGGGCACCGCGACCTGCGCCGCGATGTCGGTGGTGTAGAACAGGGTGGCCGAGATGTCGGCGCCCTGGCCGGGCATGTCGGTCACGCCGGACTTGAAGACCTGGGCGTAGACGTCCACGGGGCCGGTCGGCACGACGCTCGCGCCGCTGTTGGGCCACACGTTGCCGGCCCAGTCGATGGTCGCCAGCGCGCTGCCGGCCGTGGCCACGGCGAGCATCACGATGGTGAGCATGAGCATTCTCTTCATGTCATCCTCCGGTTTCTTGCAGGGAAGCGGCCCGCGGGCGCCCATGCAGGGCCGCCTGGCGGGCGGATGGCTCGATCATTCAGGGCGAATTTCAGGATCTCGCGCCCAGCGCCGGCCCCCCGCCGCCCCCGATCGTCGGGCGGAAACGGGCCTTGGCGCCACCCATGATTTTATCACAGTTTTTGGCAAATCGGGGTGTTTTTTGCGTCAGCGAACCGCAAAAATGAGGGCCCCCGCGGTGACGGGGGCCCTCGCCAGGCCGGCATTGGGGACATCCGGGCGAAACCGGATGAAACAGGCCGCCAGGGGCTAGTTCAGCAGGATCGCCCCGCTCATGCCCGGCAGGGTCACGGTCACGTCGCCGCCCCGCAGGTCGAGCTTGTCGCCGGTGGCGAAGCTCCCGCCGGCCGCCCGCGGGAAGCTGTCCGGCCCGACGACGGCCTCGAGCACCATCACCGCGCCGTCGCCGGCCAGGCGCCGCAATTCGGCCTGCGAGAGCGTCAGTTCGACCGGCGTCGTGCCCGCGTTGAACAGCGAGACCGCCAGCTTGCCATCGAGCTCGCGGGCCGTGGCCAGGCCCTTGCCCACCGTGGCCAGCGTGGTGAACGAGCCCCGGCGCAGCACCTCGGTGTCGCGGCGCAGGCGGGTGATCTTCCCATAGTACTCGCGCAGGGCCACCTTGCGGGGATCGCCCTCGTAGCGCCAGTCGAAGGGACGCCGGCAGTCCGGATCCTTGCCGCCCGTCATGCCCACCTCGTTGCCGTACCAGATGTGGGGCATGCCCACGTAGCTCATGCCGAACATGGCGCCGAGCATGAGCTTGCGCACGTCGCCGGCGCTGGTCAGGAAGCGGATGGTGTCGTGGCTGTCCATGAGGTTCATCATCACGGCCACCGACTGGGGCGGGTACTGGAAGCGGCCCGGGCTGAGGCGCGCGTCGAAGGTCGCCGCGTCGATCGAGCCCTTGCCGAAGAAGTCCATCACCGGATCGCGGAAGAACTTGTAGTTCATGGTCGAGTCGAAGCAGTGCGGGCCCACCCAGCGGCCGGCGTTGCCCCAGATCTCGCCCACGAGCCACACGTCGTCCTTGATGCTGTCGCAGTGCTCACGCCACAGCTTCCAGAACCAGAACGGCACCTCGTTGGGCACGTCGAGGCGGAAGCCGTCGATGTCGTACTCGCCCAGCCACCGGTCGGCCGTCTTGAGCACGTAGTTCACCACGTCCATGTTGGGCGTGGCGTTCTCGATCTCGCCGATGTTGTTCTCGTTGGCGTTGCTCAGCTTCAGGTCGTAGTTGAGGTTGGGGTGCAGCCCGAAGCCCCACCAGCAGTCGTAGTAGTCGCTGGCGTTGAAGTCGCGCGCCGAGGGCAGCGGCCACTTGTGGAACTCGTACCAGTTCCAGTACCTGCTCGAGCGCCCGTTCTCCACCGCGTCGCGGAAGGCGAAGTGCCAGTTGCCCGTGTGGTTGAACGCCACGTCGACCACGATGCGGATGCCCCTGTCGTGGCAGTCCTTCACGAACGCCTTGAACTCCTCCGGTGTGGCGAAGCGCGGGTCGATCTCCAGGTAGTCGATGGGATCGTACTTGTGGTTGCTCATGCCGTAGTTGAGCGGGTTGAAGTAGATCACCGTGATGCCCAGGTCGACCAGGTAGTCGAGCTTCTGCCGGATGCCGGCGATGTCGCCGCCGTAGTAGCTGTAGTAGTCGGGCTTGCCGTCGGTGCGGTAGGGGCTGCGCACCAGGCCGGACACGTCGTACCAGTCGTCGACCAGGTGGAAGTACTCGTTGTTGGTCTTGCCCCCCGCCGGCAGCTCGCGGGCCCCCTCGTACATGGGCTCGGAAAAGTCCGGATCGTTGCCCTTGTCGCCGTTGGCGAAGCGCTCGGGGAAGATCTGGTAGATGATGCCGTCCTTGGCCCAGTCGGGCGTGAAGAAGGGCGGGAAGGCCGCGGCCGTGTAGACGAACGGCGTGGTGGCCGGATCGGTGGTCATGCCCCGGGCGCCGAAGTACTCGGTGGTGCCGGCGTCGCGGTAGGCCAGGACCCAGCTCAGCTCCTCGTCCGGACCGCCGAGGGTGACGGTGGTGCGGTAGTACTGGTACGAGGCGTCGTGCTCGACCTCGCCCATGGGCATCTCCTGCCGGCCGCCGCTGCCGGCGGTGTAGAGCAGGGTCACGCCCTCCACGTCGCCCAGGTGGGCCTTGGCCGTGATGGCGATCTCCGTCGGGCTGAGGGGGTTGCAGGTCGAGTAGTCGAGGATCGGCTCGAGGTCGTCGCTGTAGACCTTGCCGTCGCCCAGCTCGATCTCGATGGTGCTGTAGCTGGCGTCGACCTTCAGGATCGAGTTCTGGCCGCCGAAGCCGTCGTCGGCGCCCGCGGGGTTGTTCGGGTCCTGCTGCCAGTTGCCGTCGACGACGAACTTGTACTGGTAGGTGCCCTGGGCCAGCAGCAGCGTCACGGTGTAGGTGCCGTCGCCGTCGGCGTCGGCCATCTTGGTCTTGGAGTCGTTCCAGTCGTTGAAGGTGCCGGCCAGGAAGACGTTCTGCACGCCCGAGATCACAGGCGTGTAGCGGAACTCGACCGAGCGCAGCTCGCCGTCGCCGCCGCCGGCCGCGGCCCCCG